>JBKKCW010000347.1:0-24964 GCA_046712485.1 Candidatus Limnocylindrales bacterium | reverse complement strand
ACCTAGCGTGTCACGACACCGGAAAGCCCCCACGGGAATCGAGACCCTTCCCGCTGATGCACGTCGAATGCATCATGGGAAGCGGGGAGGCGATGAGGCGGGGAGGCGGCCGGTGGCGGCCGATGGTGACCGGTGGCGGCCGGTGGCGGCCGATGGTGGCCGGTGGCGGCCGGTGGGGGCCGATGGCGACGGCGTGCATCCCCACCAGCCCGCGCATCCGAGATCAGGCGATGCATTCGAGCTGCATCACGCGGAGGGGGTCGTTTCCGCCCCGAGCTCAGCTCCCTCGATAACTTGTGACCGAGTACGGGGCCAGCAACAACGGGACGTGATAGCTGCGGCCCGCGTCGGCCACGTGCAGGTCGAGCGACACGCGCCGAAAGAACCGTGGCTCGTCGAGCTCGGCCGCTTCCGGCGGGCGGGCGAGGTCGAACTCCAGCCGATACGCCCCGACGATGAGTGGCCGCTCGAGCAGGTCCCTCACCCGGCCGTCGCTGTCGGTCAGCGCCTGGGTGAGCCGGAGCGGCCTGCCGTCGTCGGCGAGCCGGTACAGGGTGACCGCGACGCCCGCGGCCGGCTTGCCACGTCCCGTGTCGAGGACGTGGGTGGAGATCGTCGGGGCCGGCTGATTCGCGCCCTGCGCCACGCTATCCTCCTGCCATGAGCACCTTGCAGATCACCGTCGGCGATCTCCACTGTAGCGCCCGCTGGGAGCCGGCGGCGCCGCGGACGATCGAGGCAATCCGGCGCATGCTCCCGATCGAATCGAAGCTGATCCACTGCCGCTGGACGGGCGAGTCGACCTGGATCCCGTTCGGTGAGTTTCGCCCTGGGCTCGACTACGAGAACCACACATCGCACCCCGCCCCGGGGCAGCTGGCGATCTACCCCGGCGGGATCAGCGAATGCGAAATCTTCCTGCCGTACGGCGGCTGCTCGACGGCGTCCAAGGTGGGGCCGCTCGCTGCCAACCACTTCGCGACCGTGGTGCCGGAGGACGGCTGGCAGGATCTTCTCCGGGAGATCGGCCGGCGGTGCCTGTGGGAAGGCGCGCAGGACATCACCATCGCCGAGACGGAGGGCTGACGAAGTCGTCATGGCCCGCCTCGTCATTCGCGGCGGCACGGTCGTCACGGCAGCCGATTCGAGGGTGGCTGACGTCGCGATCGGGGGTGGTCGGATCACGTCTGTCGGAGCGGGCCTGAGCGGGACGGACGCCGCCGACGACATCATCGACGCGACCGGGCTGCTTGTCCTCCCCGGCGTGGTCGACGTCCACACGCACACGCGGGTCGCGACCGAGGCGGAGCCTGACCGATTCTTCGGGGATTCGGTCGCGGCGGCCTACGGCGGCACCACCTCGTTCCTCGCCTTCAACAACCCAGGCACCGGGTCGTCGGCTGCCGCCGAGCGCTCGCTCTTGACAGGGCTGCGCGAATGGCGCTCCGCCACCGAGTCCGACAGCGCGATCGACTTCGGGCTCAGCCTGGCGATCAGCGGACAGATGGACGACCTCGTTACGGAACTACCCGCGGTGGTCGACGCTGGGGTCCCGACGTGCAAGGCGTTCATGGTGTTCGACTTCCGCCTCGATGATGTCCGCCTGTATGACGCGATGCGGACCATGGGGTCCCGCGGCGGGATCCTGCAGGTGCATTGCGAGGACCCCGTGCTCATCGATGCTGCGGTCGGCGCTGCGCTCGAGCGTGGGGATGTGTCGCCGCGCTACCACGCCACGACGCGGCCCGCGTATGTCGAGGCCGTTGCCACGGCCCGGGCCATGGCGTTCGCGCGGATGTCGAAGGCGCCGGTCCATATCGTGCACCTGTCGTCGGCCGCCGCCCTCCATGAGGTCCGCGAGGCGAAGGCCGCGGGGGTCGCCGTCTCGGCCGAGACATGCCCGCACTATCTCGTCCTGACCGAGGAGCGTTACGACGATCCTGACCCCGCATCATGCGCCCAATTCGTCATCTCGCCGCCGCTTCGGTCACCTGCCGACCGCGACGCGCTCTGGGCCGGGCTCGCCGACGGCTCGCTCGACCTTGTCGCCACGGACCACGTCCCCGATCGCCTGGCGATCGAAAAGGCGGAAGCAACCAGGGGCGTGCCATTCAACAAGATCAGCAACGGCGCACCGGGCATCGAGACACTGTTGACGATCCTCTACTCCGAGGGCGTCGCGCGCGGCCGGCTCAGCCTCGAGCGCATGGTCGATCTGCTCGCCACGACGCCCGCCCGACGGTTCGGGCTCGGGGCGAAGGGCGCGATCGAGGTCGGACGCGACGCGGACATCGTCCTCTTCGACCCGACGGTGAGTCGAACGATCCGTGCAACGGAGCTCCACCACACGAGCGACTACACGCCATATGAAGGCTTTGAGGTGGCGGGCGGTGTGCGCGACGTGTTCGTCCGTGGCGAGGCGGTCATCCGTGAGGGTCGGTATGTCGGACGGCGTGGGGCCGGGCGGTTCATCGAACGCGAGATCGTCGTCGCGTGACCATCAGTCGAGGAGCGAATAGGCGCGCAGCGTCAGGAACGGCGCGAAGTCGTCGTCGAGAACCAGCCGATCGAGCAGATCCACGGCGTCGGCGAGCCGTCCGGCGTCGGCACCACCGAGCCTGTCCAGCTCCACGTCGCGGATCTCCTCGTACAGCGGCCGATCCATGATCCGCCCATCGGTGAGGCGCACGGCTCTCGTCCGCCAGTGCCACAGCTCCGAGCGCGCGATCTCGGCGGTGGCTGCATCCTCCATCAGGTTGTCGATCGCGGCCGCGCCGTTGCCACGCAACCAATGATCGAGATACGCGAGGGCCACACGGACGTTGGCGCGAACCCCGGCAACCGTGACCGCGCCATCGGGCACGCGCAGGTCGAGGAGCTGCGCGGGCGTCACCGCGACGTCTTCGCGACGCCGCTCCTTCTGATGTGGGCGATCCCCCAGGACACGATCGAAGATCTCGGACGCGATCGGGACGAGATCGGGGTGCGCGACCCAGGTGCCGTCGAACCCGTCGCTCGACTCCCGTTCCTTGTCCTCGCGCACGCGTGCCAGGGCGACCTCGGTGACGGCTGGGTCGCGCCGGTTCGGAATGAACGCCGCCATCCCACCGATCGCGTGCGCGCCACGCCGGTGGCAGGTCTGCACGAGGAGCTCGGTGTAGGCGCGCATGAACGGCACCGTCATGGTCAGCTGCGATCGGTCGGGGAGCGCGAGCTCCGGCCAGCGCTTGAGCTTCTTGATCCCGCTGAACAGGTAATCCCAGCGGCCGGCGTTGAGCCCCGACGCATGTTCGCGCAGCTCATACAGGATCTCGTCCATCTCGAAGGCGGCCAGGATCGTCTCGATCAGGACAGTCGCGCGGATCGACCCGCGAGGGATGCCGAGGGCTTCCTGCCCGAACACGAAGACGTCGTTCCACAACCGGGCCTCGGCGTGGCTCTCGAGCTTGGGTAGATAGACGTACGGGCCGCTGCCACGGCCCAGCGCCTCCGCGCCGTTGTGGAACAAGAAGAGGCCAAAGTCGAACAGGCTGGCCGAGACGGGGACATCGTCGACGAGCACACCGGATTCGATCAGGTGCCAGCCCCGAGGCCGGACGACAAGCGTCGCGATCTGTGCGTTGAGCCGGTAGGCCCTGCCGTCGGGTGACTCGAACGTCAGCTCGCGCCTGGTGGCGTCGATCAGGGCGGCCTGGCCCTCGATGACGTTTGCCCAGGTCGGCGACAACGCGTCCTCGAGGTCGGCCATGAAGACCCGCGCGCCCGAGTTGAGGGCATTGATCATCATCTTTGGCTCGGCCGGACCGGTGATCTCCACCCGACGATCGTCGAGATCGGAGGGCGCGGGTGCGATCGTCCAGTCCGCGTCGCGTATCTCGCGTGTCGCCCGCAGGAATGTGGGTCGGACGCCCGCGTCCAACTCGACCTGGCGCTCCTCGCGTTGCCGCAGGAGCTCCAGGCGGACGTGACCGAACCGACGCTGAAGATCAGCGACAAAGGCGATCGCCGGCTCCGTCAGCACGCGCTCCGAGCCCCGGACCGGCGGGCGACGGAAAACGACACCGGCTGGCATCACCCGACCTCGCCGCGACGGACGGTCGCCTCGATCAACCCGTGCGGCTCGGTCGTCGAGATGTACACCTCGCCGTCGTTGGTCAGGCCAAAGGGCTCGAGATCGACCAGCCAGTGGTGCAGGTTGGGCAGGACCATGCGGACCTCCTCGATCGCTTCGTGGCGTTCGAGGATCGCCCTCGCCATGATCCAGATCGACGCCTGCACCGATGGGCTGTCGTGCTCGGCGAAGACCTCGAGCAGCGTCGTTCGCACCGCCTCGAACGCCTCGTCGAGGTCGAGATCGGGCGAGCCGTAGCGCCAGGTCGCGGTGATCCTCGTCGCCATCAGGCGGTCATCGGTCTCCTGCAGGGTGGTGAAGCGGTCGCGCGGGAAGCCGGCGAAGGATGAGCGCGTCGTCTTCATGGCGACCAGGTCCTCGACGCCTGCCTCCATCGTGGTCGCGCCCCGGGTGGCCGACGCGGTCGCGATGCGCGTCCCCTCGCCGCCGCGCACGAACGCGTCGCGAGCGGGCGTTCCAGCAACCTCGATCGGGCGCCAGTGACGCGCTCGCACGTCGACGCTCGCACGTTCGACCTGCTCGAACTCGAGAAAGTGCTCGGCCAGTGCGCGCGCGTATTCGTCGATGGCGCCATTGAGGTTGTCCTTGGCAAAGGCGAACGCCGTGTTCTTCATCGTGTCCGTCGCCACGACGAGCGAGTTGTCGCCGGCCGTGTGGGCGTCGCCGAAGTCGCCCTCGAGCGCGACGGCGGCAACGATGTCGCGGACACGATGCCCATCGGGATCGCGCGCGACGCGGACGACGTGGATCGACGCCTTCCCATACCGATTGCGCCCGAGTTCGATCACCCGCCCGACTCCTTGGCGATACCGAGCCTGGCCGCGCGGTCGGCGGCGATGTCGACGACCTCGTCGATCGCGCGGGAGATCTCCGACAGTCGGTCGGCCTCGAGCGCGGCCTGCAGACCAGCCAGCAGCTCCGATCGAGGTCGCCCCGCCACGAAGACGCAGTAGCGGAAGCCAAAGCGTTCCTCGTACGCCGTGTTCAGTCGGTCGAGCTCGGCAGCGACGCGCGCACGCTCCGACTCGGCCTCGCGAGCGGCTCGGTCCGCGGCCTCCCGGTCGTACCCCTGCTCCACGAACGACATGGCGGACACGCTCGCCGGCGGTGCGCCAAGGCGCGGGTGGGCGTCGATGAGCTCGAGTTGTTCGGCGATCGGCATCGCGTGGGCGATCCGGCGAGCGCTTTCGAACAGCCCTTCCAGCGTGCCAAACGGCCGGGCCACCGCGAGCCGACCCAGAAACCGCGGGGCGCCCTCGAACAGCGGCGCCATGGTCGCCGCGAAGATCCCGGCCGAGATGTGATCGAGCACGTCCATCGGCGGCAGCGGCCGAGGCGGGGAACCAGCGTGGAGCGCCACTACCAGCCGCCCCTCTCGCGGATGAGCCGATGGAGAACCCGGGCGGCAACGAGCCGGCGGTATTCGGCGGTGGAGCGGACATCGTCGATCGGGTCCAGTTCGCCGGCAAGCGTCTCGGCCGCCAGGTCGGCCGTTTCGGATGTCGGGAGGCGCCCCTCGAGGACCGCCTCCGTGGATCGGGTGCGGATCGGTGTGGGGGCCACCGAGCCGAGCGCGAGCCGCACGTCGGTCCAGGGTCGCCCCGGCCCGATGTCGCGCCAGCCGAGCGCCATGACGACTTTGCTGATCGATTGGGCGCGCCGTGTCCCGATCTTGCGGAAACGTGTCTCGCGGCCGGCCGCGAGCGGGACGCGGATCCGGAGCAGCAGCTCATCGGGGGCAAGGGCCGTCTGCCGGTACGCCGGCCAGAACGCCTCCGCCGAGACGGTCCGCTCCCCGCGGGCGGATCCGCACACGAACACGGCATCGAGCGCGAGCAGGACGGGGAGCGTATCGCCGGCCGGCGAGGCATTTGCCACGTTGCCGCCGAGCGTGCCCCGGTTCTGGATCTGGGCGGCTCCGATGGTGGCGGCCGCCTCCACCAGCGCCGGGACGTGCTCTCGGCACACCGCGGACCGACGGATCTCCGTGTACGTCGTCAGGGCCCCAAGCGACACGCCGTCGCCATCGACCGAGATCCCGCGGAGCTCCTCGAGCCGCCACAGGTCGAGGATTCGTGCTGGCGGCTCCGTGAGCTCGCCGGTCAGTGCCACCATCAGGTCCGTGCCGCCGGCGATCGGACGGGTGGGCGTGTCGGCGAGCGCCGCGTAGGCGTCCGACAGGGTCCGCGGGCTCGCGACGGGCGGCTCGATCGGCATCGCTCAGCGACGACCGCGTCCCCGTCGCCGGATCTGCCGGGCGGCGAGCAGGACCAGCGAGGCCACGATCCCGAAGCCGGCTGCGATCTGCGTCGGGGTGAACGAAACGTTCAGCTCCTGCGACGGCTCGTCGGCTGGCAGCGCGGCGCTGGGTTCGCTGGCCGGATGCGGTCCCTTGCCGTTCGTCGGCACCGGCACTCGCTCAACCTCGTTGGTCATGGCTGGGCTCCGGCGATACCGGCGCCACGAACGGCGGCCAGGGCGATCGCCTCGACGATCTTGGTGTATCCGGTGCATCGGCAGAGATTGCCGGCGATCGACTCACGGATCGCGTCATCGTCCGGACCCCCATCGGCGTCGAGGTACGCGCGGGCCGCCATCAGCATGCCGGGCGTGCAGATCCCGCATTGCGCGGCCCCCGCCTCGAGAAAGGCAATCTGGAGCGTGTCGAGCGCGATGGGCGATTGCCGCGGTGCGAGCCCCTCCACCGTCCGCACGTCGCTGCCCTCGACCTGGCAGATCGGCACAAGGCAGGCGTCGACGGGTGCCCCGTCGAGCAGGACCGTGCAGGCGCCGCACTCCCCTTCCCCGCAGCCCTCTTTCGTGCCGGTCAGGGCCAGGTCCTCGCGCAATGCGTCGAGCAGCCGGCGCATGCCCGGCACGTCGAGCTCGACAGCATCGCCGTTGACCGTGAAGCGATACATCGTCATCGGGCGGGCTCCGAGGCGCCGGGTGGCAATGGGGCAACCGCGTGCACCCCGGACATGGCGGCCAGGATTCGTTCCGGGCTGGCCGGCAGGTCCCCGATCCAGGCACCTGTGGCATCGGCGATGGCCGCGATGACCGCCGGCGCCCCGACGTCCATCGGCAGCTCGCCGACCCCCTTGGCGCCGTGGGGCGCACCCGCGAACGGCGCCTCGACCAGGATCGTCGTGATCCGGGGCGCGTCGAGCGCGGTCGGGATGATGTAGGTGGCGAGCCGGTCGTTCAGATACCGCCCATCACGCAGCTTGATCTCCTCGATCGTCGCGTAGCCAACCGCCTGGAGCGTGCCGCCCTCCACCTGGCCCTCCGCCAGCACCGGGTGGATGACACGGCCGATGTCGTCGGCGGCGACGACGTCACGAACGTGCACCTCGCCAGTGTCGAGGTCGACGTCGACCTGGGCGACACAAGCCGCCCAGCCGAACACCGGGTAGGCGTCGCCGCGATAGGTCGCGTCATCGAACCCGACGCCGGGGTACGGCTCGAACCGCTGGTCGATCCGAAGGGGTCCGTGCGAGTGAGCATAGTCGCGGTACGTCGCGGCGAACGCGCCACCGGTGACGCCCTCGACGTCGCCGCGCAGCCGCTGCGCGGCCTTGATCAGCAGCCCGCCGACGACCATGGCCGTGCGCGACGCCACCGTCGGACCGGAATCGGGCACGTAGGCCGTGTCCTGCGGAGCGATCTCCACCTCGCCGATCGGCACGTCGAGGGCCTCGGCGACGAGCTGCGGGAAGATTGTCTTGGTGCCCTGACCCATCTCGGTCGACGCCGTGAGGATGCGAATGACACCCTCGGCCGTCAGCTCGAGCGATGCCACCGACGCCAGCTTGACCTCGCCCGAACCGGTGAACCCGGCACCGTGCCACGCGAGTGCCAGACCGATGCCGCTCGCGATCCGGTCACGGCCGGTTCGCATCGGCGAGTCCGGGGCGCCTCCCGCCCCGTTGCGCCGGGTTCGCGCCGCCGCGTGGCCCTCCCGCAGGTGCTCGAACGCACTGGCTTCGGCCGCCCGCTCCAGGACCTCCTCGCCTGCCACGCTGTCGAGCAGGACCTGCCCGGTCGGGGTCGTGTCGCCCACCTTGTAGACGTTGCGACGCCGGATCTCGAGCGGGCTGAGGTCGAGCATCTCGGCGATTCGGTTGAGCTGGGTCTCGGCCGCGAACTCGACCTGCGGCGCCCCGAATCCGCGAAACGCGCCGTTGGGCGGCGTGTTGGTCCGGGCCGCGCGCGCCCGGATCCGGACATTCGGGCAGCGATACGGGCCACCGGCATGGATCGCCCCGCGCGACAGGACGACCGGCGTCAAGGTGCAATAGGCGCCGCCGTCCATCACCACCTCGATGTCCTGCGCGATCAGCCGGCCGTCATGGGTCACGCCCGTCCGATGCCGCACGATGGCCGGGTGCCGCTTCGTCGTGGCGGCGATGTCCTCGTGGCGGTCGTAGATCATCCGCACCGGCCGGCTGGCCTTGCCCGCGAGGAGCGCGGCGTGCAGTGCGATCACGGAGGGGTACTCCTCCTTGCCGCCAAAGCCTCCGCCGGTCTCCGCCTGGATGACCCGGGCCCGATCGTCGTCCAGCCCGAGCCCGCGCTTCAAGGCGGCGTGGACGTAGTACGGGCACTGGAGTGAGCCGTGGACCGTGACCCCGCCATCCTCCTGGGGGACCGCGATCATGGCGTTGTTCTCGATGTAGAGCTGCTCCTGGTGACCGACCCGGTATTCGCCCTCGATCACGAGGTCCGCGGCGGCAAGGGCCGCGTCCGGATCCCCGGAGGACAGCTCGTAGGCGGCGAACAGGTGGTCGGCGACGAGTGGGTCGAAGATCGCCGGCAGTTTCTCGGTCCGGACCGTGACCGCGTGACGCGCGGCCCGGAGCGTGGCTCGATCCGGCGCGGCGAGCAGCGCCAACGGCTCCGCATGGTGCTGGATCTCGCCCCCGATCGGGACCAGGATGGGTTGATCGGCCTTGATCGAGCTGACGATGTTGTCGCCCGGGACATCAGCCGCGGTGACGACCACAACCTTGGACCAATCGAATGCCGGATCGAGGTCGAGCGCGACGAACCGGGCATGGGCGTCGGTGGACCGGATCGTCGCGCCGTACCAGGCTCCCGGGAAGACGAGATCGTCTGCGTATTTGGCCGCGCCGGTGAGCTTGTCCGGGCCTTCACGCCGGAGCGGCGCCGCTCCCCGTGCACGACCCGGCGCGATCGTTTCTGGCTCCAGGACGAGCGGGGAGGGCGGCGCGGTCCCGGTCGTCATCGCTGGCACGGACCGTCCTCCATGGCGAGTGACTCTATCACCGGGCGGCCGCCGGTCGCCGCGGGCGTCGCCGTCCTCGCCGTCAGTCCCGACCGTGACGCAGGGCCCGCCCCGGCGTCGCCCCGGTGTGCACACCACCGGCGACGACGAGCGTCCCGGCGACGATGACCTGCTCGATCCCGAGCGGGTACGAGCGCGGTTCGTCGTAGGTGGCGGTCGACCGTACGGCGGCCGGGTCGAACACGACGAGGTCGGCCACCGCGTCATCTCTGATCACGCCGCGATCGCGCAGGCCCAGCCGTGCGGCCGGTGCCGAGGTCATCTTGCGAATCGCCTGTTCGACGCTGAGGAGTGCCTCGTCCCGGACGAACTGGCCGAGGATCCGCGGGAAGCTGCCGTACGTCCGCGGGCTCGGCTTGTCGCCCAGGAACGTGCTGTCGGTCCCGACCATCCCGACCGGGTGTTTGACGAAGAGCGGGAGTGTCTCGGACCACGGGCCGCTCGTCACCTGGCCCACACCGAGGTCCTCGCTGAGCAGTAGGTCGCAGATGACATCGAGCGCGTCGTGCCCCGTCTCGTTCATGACGTCGGCAATGCTCTTCGACTCCCAGCGGAGGTTCTCTGGCCGTCTGAAGGCGGCCAGCCGGACGTCTGCCCAGCCGGCCGGACTGGCATACGCGGCGCCACGTGCCCGGAACTCCTCGCGGAGGCGGTCACGGGTCGCGCGATCCGCCAGGCGCTCCTTGAGTGGGCCCGGACCACCCGCCTGGATCCACGGCGGGAGCTGGATGAGGAGGCGTGTCGCGGCCCATTCCGACGGATACGAGTCGAAGGTGACGTCGAGGCCTTGGGCGCGGGCGTCGTCGACAAGTGCCAGCATCGGTTCCGGGCCACCCGGGTGGGTCTCGCGATGGTAGAAGTGGGTGATGTGAGCCGGGGCGCCGGCCCGCCGCCCGATCTCGATCGCCTCCCGGAACGGGTCCAGGTACCGATCGCCCAGCGGGTAGCGCACGTGCGAGTGATAGAAGCCGCCGCTCCGACCCGCCTCCTCGGTCAGCGCCACGAGCTCGTCGGTCGTCGCGTAGCTGCCCGGCGGGTAATCGAGCCCCGTGCTCAGCCCGAACGCGCCCTCGGCCATCCCGTCGCGGATCAGGCCGCGCATCCGATCGAGGGCACGCTCGTCCGCCGGCACCGCGTCCCACCCGACCGTCGCGATCCGCAGCGGCGAGTTGCCGATCAGCGTCGCGACGTTGAGGCTGACCGTGCCGTCGTAGCGAGCCAGGTAGCTGTCCACCGAGGTCCAGTCGTAGTCGATCGACGGCCGCCCATCCAGCCCAGAGTCGAGATGCACGAACGCCTCGAGGTCCTCGCGCCGGAGGAACGGCGCGAACCCGTTGCCATCGACGCCGACGACCTCGGTCGTCACGCCCTGGCGGACCTTTGGCTCGTGCCGGCCGTCTTCGAGGATGACGAGCCCGCCGTGGCTATGGAGATCGATGAACCCGGGCGCCACGACCTTGCCGGTCGCATCGATCGTTCGCGCGGCCCGGATGGGCGGATTCGATGCGCCCTGCGCCGCGGTCTCGTCGAGGACACGAAGACGGCCCTCGACGACCCCCACGCTACCTGGCCGAGCCGGCGCGCCGGTGCCGTCGACGATCGAGCCGCCGGTGATCAGCAGATCGACATGGTCGGGGACGCCGCGGTCTGGCGAAGGCATGCGCCGACCTTACTCGACCCGCCTCCCTCGCTGCGCTTCAGGCGAGTCCCTACCCGGACCGTCTAGGCTACCGGCGTGGGACCCCTCGATATGGTTGCGGTCGCTGAACGTGCCGGCGTCGACGTGGCGTACGTGCGCCGTCTCGCCGGCCTCGGGCTCTTGCGCGGTGGAGCGAGCGGGCAGTACAGCGATGAGGACGCCCGGAGAATCCTGATGCTGCAGATCCTCGATCGGGGCGGGGTCTCGCTCGAAGGCGTCGCCACGCTGGCCAGCCAGGGTGCGATCACGCTCGACTTCATCGACGCCGCGACCGCTCAGGCGTTCTCCCCGCTCTCGAGGGAGACGTTCGCCGAGGTGAGCGCGCGCACGGCGATCCCGATCGATCTGTTGCTCGTGGTCCGTGAAGTGGTGGGCGGAACCCGTGCCGGGCCGGATGACCGGATTCGCGAGGACGAGCTGGCGATCGTGCCGTTGATCGAGTTCCAGCTGGGCGAGGGGTTTCGTTCGTTCGCCATCGAGCGCGGGTTGCGCGTCTACGGGGACAGCCTCCGGCGAATCGCCGAATCCGAGGGCGAGTGGTGGCGGAGCGAGATCACAGAACCGATGATGGAACAAGGCCTGACAGAGGAGGACCTCGGGCGACGCGCCGCGGAGATCACGCCGCGGCTCGGGGAGGTCTCGATCCAGGCGCTCCTGGCGATCTACCAGGCCCAGCAGCGCCACGCGTGGACAACGAACATCGTTGGAGGGCTCGCAGGGGCACTCGAACGGGTGGGTCTGCAACCCCGTCGCACGCGAGTCCCGGCCATGTGTTTCCTGGATATCACCGGCTTCACACGCCTGACGCACGAGCGCGGGGATGCCGCAGCGGCGGAGCTGGCGGAGCGGCTGTCGCGGATGGTTCAACGCACGTCCACAGAACACCACGGACGGCCCGTCAAGTGGCTCGGCGACGGCGTGATGCTCTTCTTCCCTGAGCCTGGGCCCGGTGTCCTGGCCGCCCTCGAGATGGTTGAGGGTGCCGCCGCCGCCGGACTGCCACCGGCGCACGTCGGCCTGCATGCTGGACCCGTCCTGCTCCAGCAGGGCGACTACTACGGGCATACCGTGAACGTGGCGGCGCGGATTGGCGAATACGCACGACCTGGGGAGGTGCTTGTCAGCCAGGACGTTGTCGACGCCTCCGGTGACACACCCGTTGCCTATCGGGCGATCGGCCCCGTCGAGTTCAAGGGCAGCGGCGATGCCATCGATCTGTACGTCGCGTCTCGTCGCTGACGTCTCGATTGCGGGTCAACGGCTCGCAGGGCCCGCGATGGCGCGGCCGCGGACCCAGGCGGCGCGAACCATGTCGGGATGCGCTCGGAAGATGAGCCGGCTCATGAGGTTCTCCGGGTCGTCGTCGCGGCCATCGCCCACGGACGCGACGAAAACCGGGTCGATCGCGATCAGATCGGCTTCCTTGCCCACCTCGAGCGAGCCGATCCGCGCGTCGAGGCCCAGTGCCCGCGCCCCGTCGAGCGTCCCCAACCGGAGCCAGTCGAGCGGTCCGAGCACCGCCCGATCGTCGCCGCCGAGCGCTCGCTTCGCCATCTGCGCGTAGGCCCCCGCGCGCATGACCGAAAAGATCGATGGGTCTGGACCGCCCGACACGTCGGAGCCCAGGGCAACGGAGAGGCCCGCCTCGAGGTACCGTGCCAGCGGCATGACGCCCGCGCCGAGGAACAGATTCGACGCCGGACAGTGCGACACGTGCGTGCCGGTCTCGATCAATCGACCCAGCTCGGCGTCCGACAGGTGGATCGCGTGCGCGAGGACGGTCCGGTCGCCGAGGCCACCCGCGCGGTCGTATACGTCGACATAGTTGGCTGCCACCGGAAACAGCCGCCGGACCTCCGCGATCTCGAAGATGTCCTCGGACACATGCGTTTGCCACCACGCGCCGGTCGACCTGGCCAGCGCCGCCGATTCGCGCAACATCTCCGCGGAGCACGAGATCGCAAAGCGCGGCGTGACCGCGTACCCGAGCCGCCCGGCGTCCCTGCCATGCCACCGGGTGATCAGGTCCGAGGACTCTCGAATGGAACGGTCCAGGATCGTGGACGGCTCGATCGTCGGGTCATAGGTCCCGCGATCCATCATCACCTTGCCGAGGATTGCCCGAATGCCATGTGTCTCTGCGGCCCGGAACGAGGCATCCATGGCCGCCTCGTAGACCACGCCGTAGGCGAGAACCGTCGTTGTCCCCGCGCCGGCCATGGCCTCGAAGATCCGTGGGGCAAGCGATTCGGCGACGGCTGGATCGGACCACGATTGCTCAGTGGGGAAGGTCAGGCGATCGAGCCAGGTCAGGAGATCCAGCGCGAAGCCGAGACCGGCGTTCGGGAGCTGGGGCAGGTGGGCATGGGTATCGATCATCCCCGGCAGGACGACCCAGGGGCGAACGTCGACAGCCGCGTCGGCCACCGCCGGTCGTTCGCTGGCAGGACCGACGTACGTGAGCGCTCCCGTGTCGCCCACGAGGAGCAGGCCGTCCGGCTCGTGATAGGTCCCGCCGGCTTCCAGTGCGGTCAGGAGGCGCGCCCGAAGCGCAAATGGCGGATGGGCCGGCAGGCGCGCGGGGGTCACGAGGCGCGATGCTAGCACGCACCAGCGGCGGATCCGGCGACCCGCGCTGGGCGCAGCGGACCGTCTACGCTTGCGCCATGACGACATCGACGACCGACGATCCCATCGCGCGACATGCCGACCCTGCGTCGGCGCGCCCTCTCCCCTCCGCCCTGCTGGCAGGACGGCGCGACGTGCTGACCGCCGTGCAGGAGCTGCAGGCGATCAAGGACGCGGACCTGACCCGACCCTGGCCATGGAAGGGTGGCAGCGAACAGGAGGTCCGCTACGGCTTCTACCGGATCTGCGAGTCATTCGAGCTAGCCGGCATCGAGGCGCGCGAGCGTCTTCGGGCAACAGGCGTGGAGCGCGGTCGCGCCGCCGATCGAATCGCGCCGGCAATCGCTGCGCGCTGGGATCTCCAGGGACTCCTGATCTCGCTCCCCGACGCCGCCTGGGATGCCGATCCGGGAACCGCTGAATGGACGATCCGCCAGACCCTCGGCCACATCATCGAGTCCCAGCGCTACTACGGCGTCGGCACTGCGTGGTGGCAACGACAGGCGTACGCGGCCGATGATCCGGCGCTGCCCACGACAACCCCCGAGGCCGTCTATGAAGGACTGCCCAGCGAGGAGGCCGAGGCGACGGGCACACCAGCAGCATTGCGGGATCGACTCGATGACGTGGTCGATCGCTCGAGCGCGGCGCTTGGCGGTCTACCGGTCGATCGTCTCGCGCACGGGTCGCGCTGGTCCGGGTTCGCGGTGGACGTCGACTTTCGGCTCGGCCGCTGGTCGTCGCACATCCGCGAGCACACGGTGCAGGTCGAGAAAACGCTGGCAATGATCGGCCACGAGCGGACCGAGGTCGACCGGCTAGTGCGACTGGTGTGCGCGGCCTGGGGGCAGGCAGAGGCCGAGGTGTACGGCGCCCCAGGAGCGGACGAAGCCGCCGAATTGCTCGCGAAGGCCGCCACCGGCGCCCGATTGACGGCCGGGGACCTCGTCCAGTACGCCGCGGCCTGACCGCGGCACGAGGTCAGCGCTTTTTGCCGCGGACCTCGAAGAGGTGGGCCGTCCACTCGCTCCCGCCGCGATCGAGGGTTGCAGAGCTGCCGTGCCAGCCGCAGGTGCAGGTGATCGTCTGCGCCTGGTGCTTGTATTCGTCGATCACGTGCTTGAAGGGCTCAACCGTCAGGGAGGGTTTGACCGGTGGTCGACTGTTCACGGGGACTCCTGTGCGACGGAATAGGAGGCACGCACGACGGCGGCAGGGGAGCCCAATGGTACTCGATTCGGCGGATCCACGCTGGTCGGGGCTCTGACACACGGGGGCGAATCAGCACCGGAGCCGATTCCTTGCGACGTGGGCAACGATTCGGGCCGCCTTGCCATGCGGGCAAGCAAATCGACGGCACCGTGCACTTGTCGCAAAGCGATCGCCGTTGTCTTGCCGTGGACGCAATTCCCAGCAGACTGCTTGGTGAAATCGCACCAGTCTTGCGCTGCCAGCAAGAAATCGCCCCCCAGCCAGACTCGGGCGGTCGGCATTGACGGTTGCTTGCGCGTCCCGCAAGGCATGCCCGATGGGCGCCGGTCGCCGCGTCTTGCCAGGCGGACACGGTGAGCCTTACTCGGGGCCGAGGTGGTAGCCGAGCCGCCGGGGCAGCCGGCTGAGCTCGCGGAGCATCCTCGAGCCGCGCTCGCCACGCTCCTCGGCCAGCTCCGTCCGAACGATCGCCTCACGCACCACGCGAGCGCCGATATAGCGGAACGGCTCGGGTGGGAACGCCTGTGGCTGGACGCCGATCAGCGGCAATGACAACACCGGATCTTCTTGGCGTTGGAGCGCGAGCGCGGCCAGGATCCGGCCGGTCACGAGAGACGGCGCCACCCCGTTTCCGGAGTAGCCGTGCGCGTAGTGGATCGGACGTCCCGGGATGCTTGCGACGATCGGCAGGTGGTCCGACGTGATGTCGATCGGGCCACCCCAGGCGTCCTCGATCCGCACGTCGCGCAGCGACGGCAGCAGGCGCCGCAAGCCAGCGGCGGCGCGCCGGACCGAGACGAGGTCATCGGTGAACACGGGCCCGACCCGGCCACCGAAGCCAGCCCGGCCCCCTCCCCCGCCGAGCGCTACGCGGCCATCCGGCGTGGTCCGCAGGTAGTGGAGCGTGAAGCGGGCATCGGCGAGCCCCTCGCCCCCGGTCCAGCCGATCGCCTCGAGCCGATCCGGGACCGGTTCCGTCAGAACGATGTAGCTCGACCAGGTCACGAGGCGCCCGCCAAATGACGGCCAGCCTGCCGCCCAGGCATTCAAGGCGACCACCGCAGCACCCGCGATGACCTCGCCCGCCCCCGCCCGAGACGACGTCCTGACACGGATCGGTCGCCCCGTCCGACTCGCCGCAGCCCGCCGGCCGCCCGCTCCGAGCCGCCCGAGCGCACCAGGACGTTCACCATCGAGCTCCACGACGGTCGTTCCTTCGTGGATCGTGACACCTCGCTCCAGGAGCACCCGGCGGAGACCGCGGACAAGGGCCGCCGGTTGGATCGTGGCCGCGCCGCGCATGAACACTCCACCACGGAACACGGGCGATTCGACGCGCGCACGAACCTCCTCGTCGGTGAGGAAGACGAGCTCGTCCCCGGCGCCAAGCGATCGGCAGGCCTCGACTGCCTCGACCCCGCTCCGGTCCTGCGCCGGTGCGGCACTGACGGACAGCGAACCCGCCTTCGTGTACCACGCGTCGACACCGTGCGTCGCGCACCAGGTGCCGATGTCGTCCACGGCGCCATCGATGGCTCGCGCGATCGCCAGCGCGCCGACCCCGCCGTGCCGTTCCGTGAGGGTGGGCAGCTCGTCCCACCAGCCCGTGGCGAAACCGCCGTTTCGACCCGATGGCCCGCCGCCGCAGAGGTCCGCCTCGATCACGACGACCCGCGCGCCAGGTTCGAGCTCGGTCAATCGCCATGCGGTCCACAGACCCGAATAGCCGCCCCCGAGGATGACGACGTCGGCGGTGATGCTGCCGCGAAGCGGTGGCGCGGCCGCGGCCAGGTCCGCCGTCTCCGCGGCAAGCGTCTCACGCAGCCACCACGACCGGCGTGCGCCGCTGGGACGAACGCCGCCGAGCACGGCTAGTAGTCGCCGCGCGACGATCCCGAATCTACGAGGTCGTCGACGGTGACAGGGTTCGGTACGAGCCCGAGCGTCGTCAGGAACTCGATCGACGCGGTCCAGCCCGCCCGATCGATCGCGCCGAGCCCGTCGGCCGCCTGGACGGGTCCAGACCAGGACTCGATCGTGGCTTCCAGGACCGCGAGCTGGGCCTCACGCGCGCTCGCGAGCTCGGGAACGGCAGCGATCGCCGCATCGAGACCGATCTGTGGGTCGGTGGTGATGGCATCCATCGCCCGAAGCGTCGTCGACACGAACGCCTCGATGGCATCACCCTTCGAGTCGAGCGTGGCGGTGCCCGAGATCAACCCGGGACCAGGGAGTGGCGTGACGTCATCGATCCGCAGGAGCACGGTCGCCTCACCGGCGAGCTCGAGCTGAACCGGCTCGTTGTTGGCAAAGCCCGTCGCCGCGTCCACCGCACCCTGCTCGACGGCGGCGCGCTGCGTGAAGTCGGGGTACTCGACGATCTCGACATCCTCGGGTGTCAAGTCCGCCGAACCAAGCAGAGCCTGGAGCATGATCCAGCCCGAGCCGAAGCGGCCGGGCGTTCCGATCTTTCGGCCCTCGAGATCCTCGGCTGTGGCGATGCCGGAGGACGCCTTGGCGAAGACCACGTTCGGGAACTGACCGTAGATCGTGGCCAGGTAGCGGACGGGGATGCGCTGGCTGACGGCCGGAATGATGCTCGTGCCATCGCCGATCCCGACGTCGATCGCGCCCTGGCCGACGAGAGTGATGAGGTCAGGATCGATCTTGTTTTGAAACTCGACTTCCAGACCTGCCGCTGCATACCAGCCCTCCTGCTGGGCGAGGTAGAACTGGGCGAACTGGACGCTCGGGATGTACCCGAGGCCCACGATCAGCCTGACCGGCTCCGCGGTGGCCGAAGGCGCCACCGAGGCGGTCGCCGAGCCTGCGGCGGCGGCGGTCGGTGACCCGGACGGTGCGGAACCACCGGTGCACCCAGCGACCAGGGCGGTCGCAAGAAGAAGGGTGGACAGGCGAAGGCGACGGGCGTGGGTTGACGACACGGAAACCTCCGGGTGGATGCATTGGCTCACCGGACGCCGACCAGGCGACGTTCTACGACGACGACGACGAGGTAGAGCACGATCCCGACGAGGGCAATCGTCAGGAGGGTGGCGAACATCAGGGGCGTGTCGAACAGCGAGCCGCGGGCCAGGTTGATCAGCACGCCGAGGCCGCGATCCGCCCCGGCCCACTCCCCGACGATCGCACCGACGACCGCCAGGGTGACCCCGACGCGCATGCCACCGAGGATGTTCGGGAGGGCGGCCGGGATCTCGAGCGTGGTCAGGATCTGGCGGCGCGTGGCGCGAAGGCTGCGACCGAGCTCGAGCAGCCGCGCATCCACCGAACGGATGCCGACCATCGTGGCCACGGCCACGGGGAAGAACACGATCAGTGCGCAGATCACGACCTTGCCGAGGAGTCCGGATCCGAACCACAGGGCAAAGAGCGGGGCAAGGGCCAGAATCGGGGTGGCCTGCGCCGCGACGAGATACGGCGACAGCAGGCGTTCGACGACCGCGCTCCGCGCCAGGGCATAGCCCACGACGAGCGCGAGACCCGCGCCGACGGCGAAGCCCAGCGCCACTTCGACGAGTGTCGCGCCGAGGTGCGGCGCGATCGTCCCATCAAGGATGGCGCTCACAAAGCGCTCGGCCACCGTCTCGGGCGGGGGCAGGATGAACGGCCGCAGACCGGTCAGCACGACGATCCCCTTCCAGGCAAGGAGGAAGGCAGCAAAGACCGCGACCACAGAGAGCCACGCGCCGCGGGTCACGAAGCGAGCTCCGCGGCGTCGCCGAGATGAGCCCGGATCTCGCGCGACGTCTGCGACACGGTCGCCCCGTCGAGATCGGCGATCGTCCTCGGACGCGGCAGCTCGACGGCAATATCGGCGACGATACGCCCCGGTCGGGGCGACATGACGACAACGCGATCGGCCACGAGGATCGCTTCCGGGATGCTGTGCGTGACCATCACGATCGTGGTCGCCGCCCGCTCCCACAGCTTGAGCAGCTCGAGGTCGAACCGTTCGCGGGTGAGCGCGTCGAGCGCGCTGAACGGTTCGTCGAGCAACAGGACCCCGGGTTCGAGGGCAAGCGCGCGCGCGAGGGCGACCCGTTGGCTCGTGCCTCCGGAGAGCTCGGCCGGTCGTGCGGACGCCACTGCTGGGTCCAGGCCGACAAGTCCGGCCAACGTGGCCAGGCGGTCCGCCCGCCGGTCCACGGACCAGCCGGCGAGCTCGAGCGGGTACGTGACATTGGCGGCGGCCGTGCGCCACGGCAGGAGCCTCGGCTCCTGGAACACGAGTCCGATCCGCGGGTCGGGGCCCGAGACCGGGGCGCCATCGAGCCGCACTTCCCCGACTGTCGGGGCGAGCAGACCTGCGATCACGCGGAGCAGCGTCGACTTGCCGCAGCCGTTTGGCCCGATCAGCGCGACGATCCCGCCCCCGGGGATGTCGAGGTCGATGCCATCGATCACCGGAAACGGGACGCCGGAGCGGGTCGGGAACGCGAGGCCGAGCCCACGCGCCCGGATCGACCCGGTCGTCGCCATCTCAGGAAGCGTCCCGCTCGGCAACACGGCGCTCACGCGGCCCCTTCGTCGAGCGGCCGCAGGATCGGGGCCGTGGCTGGATAGAGCGCCCGGTAGGCGTCGAACAGTCGGCCGTACAACGGCGCCAGCTCGTGCCGTGGCTCGATCCGCGAGTCTATCCGGGTCATGGACGCGATCGCCGCTCGCATCGAGCCGTGGATCCCGACCCCCACGGTGGCCATGATCGCGGAGCCCAGCACGGCCGTCTCGAGCACCTCCGGGACGGCGACGCGAAATCCCGTGACATCCGCCTTCACCTGGCTCCAGAAGGAGCTCCGTGCCGGTCCGCCACAGACCCGCATATCGGTCACCCGGACGCCGGCAGCGAGCATCGGCGCCGCGACATGGCGGATCGCGAGTGCGGAGGCCTCCACGATCGCCCGGGCCACGTGTCCGCGGCCGTGGGCAAGGGTGAGACCGGCGAGCACGCCACGCGCCTCCGGATCCCAGATCGGCGATCGTTCGCCGGCGAGGTATGGCAGGAAGACGAGCCCGTCGGCGCCCGGTGGTGTGGCCGCTGCCTCGTCGAGCAGGGCTGCCGTGGTCACCGCGTCGCCAAGGATGCGCTCGCGGTACCAGTCGATCGCACGCCCGGTCGCCGCCATTGCCGCTCCGACGCTGAACAGCCCCGCAAGGGGCGCCGGCGTGACGAACCCGCCGGCAACCTCCACCGGCCGGTCCCAGTAGACCCCGAAACCGCCCGCCGCACCGCCCGGGTCGTAGGCATCGCCCGGCTCGAGGAGCCCGGCGCCCAGGTAGCTGGCAAAGGCGTCGACCGTTCCTCCGACGATCGGAATCCCAGCCTGGAGCCCGAGTGCTTCGGCCGCGGCCTGGGTCAGGGTTCCGACGACATCTCCTGTCCGAGCCGGTGGTGGCAGGCGATCGTCGGCCACGCCGGCAGAGGCGACGAGGGACCGATCCGGGACGAGCTGGCCGGGGACCAGCGGGCTCGCCGCGACCGCGCTCAGGCGCAGGGCCAGCCACTCCCAGGTCGTCAGGTACCAACGGGTCGCCGCGGCAACGGCCGGCTCGTTGCGCTCGAGCCAGAGCGCCGCGGGGAGGCCACCGAGCGCCCACCCGCGAGCGCCCGTCCCGGCGGTCAGCTCGTCCGCCTCGGCGCGCGCTCGCGTATCGAGGAACGTGATCGCCGGTCGGGTCGCCTCGCCGCGCCCATCGACAGCGACGAGGGTCGGGCCGTGACCGTCGACCCCGATGGCCGCGATCTCGGTGGTGTCTGACAGGTGAAGGCTCCGAACGGCACCGACGACCGCGGACCACCAGTCACCCGGATCCTGCTCGGCCCTGCCGTGGGCCACCAGCGGGTCCTGCCCGTAGCCAGCGCGAGCCAGCCCAAGCAGCCGCCCATCGGCGCTCACCAACCCTGCTTTCACCTCGGTTGTGCCCAGATCGATGCCCAACACGCCCGCTTCGCCGCTCATCGAGGCCGACCACTCGCGGGCGCGAGCGTCAGCTCGTCGAGCGTCACGACGGCTTCGGCGGTCGCCACGTCCGTGACCAGGGTCCGCACGATCCCCGCCCGGAGCGCGCCGAGAATCGGGCGAACCTTGCTCTCGCCTGCAGCCACCCCGATCGCCACCGGCACGCGACCGAGACGGCGCGCATCGAAGGCGATCACTCGATCCCGCAGCTCCGGGCACACGAATTGGCCATCGAGGTCGAACGGCGCCACCAACACCTCGCCGACTGCTCCCGCCCCCTCGAGCGCGCGCTCCACCGAGTCGCCGACGAGCGACGCGCTCCAGGCTGGTCCGCCGATGCCGAACAGCGCGATGTCGAGCCGGTCCCAGAGCTCCCCGATCGCCCGGATCCCGGCGTGCGCGACAAGCGCCGAACGGGTCACCGCATCGTCGACCAGGCCGGGCGCCATCAGCCCGCGAACCTGGCCGCCAAGGGCGTCCCCGACGCGGCGGTACGGCTCGCGCTCCTGCCCCGTGGTCCAGAACCCGCCGCACAGGGGCACAACGGTGATCGGGACGGGCATCGCCGTCTCCTCGAGCGCATCGGCGGTTGCCGAAACGGAGGCTCCATCCCCGATCCCGACAGTTGCGCCGGGGCGAACTACCGCACGCAACACCTCGGCAGCCAGGCGACCGACCATCCTGCGGGTCAGGTCCTCCGGGCCCGCGATCGACGGCGCCAGGTGGACCGCGTCCAGCCCGTAGCTCAGGCGGATGGCGTCGCCGGCCGGGCTATCCACAGCTGTCGAGTCGACGATCCGGATCTCGACGATCCCTTCGGCGCGAGCCCGCTTGAGGAGCCGGGAGACCTGTGGCCTCGTGACGCCGAGCTGTTCGGCAATGGCATTCTGGGTCTCGCCAAGCTCGTAGTAGAGCCGACTGGCTCGGACGAGTTGATCGAAATCGCTCATGCTGCGGATGTCAGCAACGTGCCGCACGAGGGCGGCACGTTTGTATCTGACAGATGTGCACTCACGGGACGCACATGGTCCGTTCCCCGGGGCCGGTTGTCAACCTGCACGGGCCCCGACGTACCATCCCAACGTCTGGGCTGAGCCGCGGGACTCCGCGGGCTCCCTGGAGGGACGTGTCGTTGTCAGGCGCACATCTGGCACAGGCGAGCGTGAAGACCTCCGACTTCCTGCCCGATCTGCAGGATTTGCAGCCCTCCACGAGGGAGCTGTCTCGAAATCGCGTCTGAGGACGACATCCGACGGTTGCCCGGGCTGCCGGTTCCGGGCTTCCCGGCTCCGGAATTGCCCGGCTCCGGGCTGCCCGGCACTGCGCCTGGCATGTTGGCCCGATCCAACACAGAGCATTGGACGCTTCGGCCCAGACCCCTGGTCGCTCGACGGTCGGCCTTCGTCGCTGCCCGTGACGGTCCCGTCGCCGCCGGCGCGCCGCAGGCCATGCCAGGTCAGCGCAGGCGGACATTCGGCAAACTGCCACGCCCCTGCAAGAAGACGCTCGCCGTACCTCGTCGCGACAAAGAGCGAACCATGGAATGCTCCGGAGATCGACGAAGTCCCTTAGCTGGCAAGGCCGGGATGTCCACTGAAGTCTCGAGGGTCCTCCCCGCGCCCCCAACAAGCGAGGAGTTGCTGACTCTTGCCGGCGACAACGACACGACCGCGTTCAACCTGCTCTACGAGCGGCACGCGTCCGCTGCGATGAGCGTCGCGTTCGCGACGACGCGCAATCGATTCGAGGCAGAGGACGCCGTTCAGGAGGCATTCCTCGTCCTTTGGCGATCCGCCCGTCGCTACGACTCCCAACGAGCGCCGGTCGCCGCGTGGCTCGCCATGCTCGTCCGTCGTCGTGCCATCGAGCAACTGCGGCGCCGACGCCCAACGACTGGACTACCGGACGACGATACATTGCCCTCGGCGCTGGTTACCCACGACATCTGGGCAGACGTCGCGCCGAGGCTCGACAGGGTCCAGCTGCTGGCGGCCATGGCTGTTCTCCCGCCCAGCCAGCGCAATCCACTCCAGCTCGCGTTCTTCAGTGAGTTCACGCACGTCGAGGTCGCAGAACACCTTGGCACGCCATTGGGAACGACCAAGGCCCGGATCCGGGCGGGTCTGCGCGCGCTCCGAGGAGCCATTCCGGCAGATTCGGCCGGATAGCCTCTCGTCCTGGCGGACGGCCAAGATTCATGAAGAAACGGCCCGGGCTGTTGCCCGGGCCGTTCGATCGCTTTCGAAAGCGCGATCAAGGCATGGGGTTGGGTCCGTGGCGGTGGATGTGCTCGTAGCCGGCGTGAGGGGTGCCCTGGTAGGGGAAGACCGACAGGAACGAGGTGTCGTTCTCGTCGACGCCATCACCGATCGCATTGTTGGGTTCGCGGTTCGGGACACCGAGGACCGCATTGAGGATGGGGCCATAACCCTCGATCACCGCACGAAGCTCGATGTCCGTCACATCGTCGAGCAGCCGGCGACCGTTGGGGAACCCGCACAGGTCGCCTTCGAGGGCGCCGAGCCGGCTTGGCGTGCCACCGCCCGTCACGCCGAAGACGCAGGCGCCTGCGGCGTTCGGCTTGATGCCGGTGTTGACCCGAAGCATGTCTGCCTGGGTGCTGCCGGTCCGCGTGAACTGGAGTCCACCGGGGACGACGGTCGAGCTCGGAATGTTGAGTCCGGTCAAGAGGATCGCGACGAGGTCAGTGCGACCGGACGTCGACGGGTTGTCCAGCGCGTCGTACAGCTCGTTGGCGACCGCCGCAAGTTCGGGTGCGAGGTAGTACTTGGCGAACTGGGCGTCACCCGAGGGCTCCTGGTTGTTCCAGTAGTCCTTGGCGACGCGCGGGATGATCACCTCGTTGATGAGCGGATTGCCCAGCCGCGAGACCTGGATCCATTTGCCGGACGTGCTCACGGTTCCGCCATCATTGAAGGTTCGGTGCTTCTGGCGGCTGGCGGCTGCCCACACGCCGAGTACGGCATCGGGGTCGTTCGGGCCACTGGGCAGGGCATGATCCTTGGTCAGCTGCTCGATCGGGATCTGCAGCGCGATGGCGTTGGTGTTGAAGCCGCTGACTCCATCCACGCCGTCCTCGGCTGCGGGCGGTGTGATGTCGTGCAGACCGTTGAACGGTCGCAGACCCGCCAGGTCGAAGATCGACCCGAGGTCCACGAAGAAGGCGTCGTCGCGCTGACCTGCGAACACCTTGGTCCCGTCGGTCAGAGTGGACACGGCTGAGGCCGCGAGCGCGGCATAGCCCGGCGTCGACCGCGGGCCGATGTTGGCCGGCGGCGTCGGGAGGTTGCTCCCGATTTGCGTCCCGTTCCGCTCGACGCTGTAGGTCTGGGGCGCCAGCCAGTTGTCGTCGGTCAGGCTGGTGATCGGACCGTCGTTGTAGAGGAAGGTCGGAATGCCGGCGAAGTTCGTCGCCTTTGGTGTCGAGTTGAAGCGGAACGTGTAGCTCACGTTCGGCTTGCCATCGCCGTTGTTGTCGATGTGGATCTCGTACCGAACCGTGTCGTCGAACGGGAAGAAGTTCGGGCCGCCAGCCGGTTCCTGGAACTGGATGTAGTTGGCGATGATCGTCAGGCTGTCCGGATCGTCGGGACTGACGAAGGCATACAAGTCGGTGTTGTCGGCGTTGGGATCGCCGCTGATGAGGGGAGCCTCCCGGTGGCTGGCTGCAAAGACACCAGTGATCGACGTTGTCGCGATGAGAATGGCGCCGGCGAGACCAGCAGCCTTGACGCGTGTGGACACAGAACAGCCCTCCAAATGTGGTTTGGCGAGCCAGCCTCCGGCCCGCGGTGGGGGATATCGGCGGTTGTGGGTCGCGACCACCACCAGGACCGATCACCACCGGATTCGCACAAGGCGTCGCGCTGGATGACTTCGCCGTCACAATCTTTTTCACTGCCCGGAATCAGAACGGCCCGGGCTGTTGCCCGGGCCGTTCTTCAGCGGTGAGCGGGGCTCACGGCATCGGGTTCAGGCCCTTC
>JBKKCW010000346.1:0-2623 GCA_046712485.1 Candidatus Limnocylindrales bacterium | reverse complement strand
TGATCCAGCTCGTCGCCGTCGGCTTCCATGAGGATTACGCCGCGTCGATGAAGGTCGCCCTACGCGCCGAGGCAGTCGCAGTCGACATCGGCGATCTCGCGTCCCGCCGCGCGCGACTCTGGGTCTCAAGCGTCAGGGCAATGATCGATCCGGCGTTTTTGATTTCAGAGTCCCGCGCCGAGGCCGAATCGGCCGCGCGCGCGTTCGCAGCGGCTGGAGACGTCGACGCGATCCTGGACGCTCATGTCGTTATGATCCTGATCGACCTGAACGTGGCTCATTGGCGGGACGTAGCCACGGCGGCGCGGCTCGGCCTCGAGGCGGCGACCGAGGCAGGGCGTGAGCGTCGGCGCGAGGAGTTCGCCGGCTGGTTGTCGAACGCGATCCTGTGGGGTTCGACAGACGCGGCCGACGGCCTGGTGACGATCGAGGGGCTGCTGGGGTCCATGACCCGACGGCTGTCCCGGTGGAGCATGCTGTCGTCGATGGCCGTCCTAAGGGCGATCCTCGGCGACCGGCCTGGAGCCGAAGCCGCGCAGGACGAGGCGGCATCGATCCGGGAGGAACTCGGGCTCCCGAAGTCCGAGTTCCGGCACGCTTACATGGAGTTCGCGCTCGATGACTTCCCGGCCGCCCTTCGGCTGGCACGGGCGGAGGCGGCGGATCTCCAGCGGAGGGGAGACACCGGCCAGCGCTCCACGATGGTCGGCCTCGAGGCCTGGATGCTCGCCCTCATGGGCGACGACGAGGGGGCCGCTCGCGCTGCGAACGAGTCCCGACGGCTGGGTGCCCCCGACGACGCGGTCACCCAGATTCTGTGGCGCGCTGCCGAGGGCGTCGTTCTGGCCCGACGCGGCCAGGAAGCGGAAGCCGACCGCGTCACGAGCGAGGCAGTGCGCATCGCCGAAGACACGGACTCGCTGGATGCGGGAACCGCGTGGTTCGCGCGAGCGAAGGCGCTATCGATCCTGGAGCGGGGTCCCGAAGCATCAGATGCGGCGCGGCGAGCCCGCGACCTCTACGCTGCGAAGGGCTCCGTTAACGCGATTCGCCGCACGGAGGCGCTGATCCTCGAGTAAGCGTCAAGCCGATCCGGATCGTCCTGTCTGCCGAGGGCGGGCTCGATCCGGTCATGGGATTGAGTCGTCGGTGGAGCGAATCGCCCGGCGGCCCGTCGAGGCTGGCCACCGGAAGGCGCGATCGCGACGCAGGGACCGAAGCTGGGGCCGTGATTGGAGTCTGGGAGCGGTGCCGAGGCTACGAGGATTCTACTGGGTCGTCTTGCGCTGGGCGATGATCCAGTCCCAGCCGGCATCCCAGAATCCCGGTGATCGCGGTGCCATACCTGCCGCGTCAGCCTCGTACTTCTACGCGACGATCCATTCTTCCGCGCTCAGAGGGCTTGAGCACCATCAGCGCCACCACCACGGTTGGGCGATTGCCTCGTACCAACGCGCATAGTTCAGGGCCGGATCTGCGAAGGCAGACCGCAATTCCGCCGTCATGACGCCCTTTTCACGTGCATCGGCCATTGCGCACCACGCCTTCCGAGAACCGCTCGGACCGGCGATCAGTGCCAGATGCCAGCGATCGGGGGTCGTCCAATCGAGGGGTCGGATCCACTCGTTCCAAGGAGCACCGCTCACCTTCGGTCGAAGCGCCACGCTTCGCGCGCATACCAGCTGGGATCCTTGATCTTCGTCCAGCCAGCCCGCGCGCCGTCTCGGTAGGTCGACTGCCGATCCTTGAGGACGGTGCCCTCGAGCCGCCCGTCCTGCATCGCCTCGACCAATCCCGCATGGGGGTCGACCAGTGGCGAAAGCTCCAGGGGAAGCTCAAATGCGTGGGCGAGCAGCTCCAGTCGCTCGCGGCGCTCCATCCAGGGCAATGTCCGCAGATCGACGCCGGCCAGGACGGGAACATCGAAGGCGACGAACCGCAGGCTCGCCCGGTGTCTTCGAGCCGAGCAGTGCCGGCATCGTGGTGGAGAACCGTCCCGTCGTCAGCTCGCCGTCGAGGACCGTGCCCTCCCAAACGATCGGCAACTTCGCAGCCAAACGTCGGAGCCCTGTCTCGAACACATCGCCGCGGAGCCAATCCCCGTCCGATGCCCTGGGGGTTGCGCATCTCCAGGACTCCGGCATCGAAGCAGACGAGCCCGCGGACGCCGTCCACCTTCGGTTCGCAGGCGTAGCGATCAGGGTCGGCAATCGCCCGTCGGAGGGCATGCGCGCCGTCGTTGGCGAGCAGTTGAGGGATCACGGCGGGGGTCATGGTCGGAATCTATCGCGAGGTTTCCCTTGGTGCTTCGGGGCTAGACGCGACCACTAGATTCGAAGCCCACCCGAAGCCGCAGGAGGCGCTCACCATGGCAGGCAAGTTCATATTGATGAAAGGCCCCACGGGCAAGTACCGGTTCGTGTTGAAGGCCGGTAACGGGGAGATCATCGCGACGTCCGAGCTCTATACCTCGAAGGCCTCCGCAAAGAACGGCATTGAGTCGGTCCGCGAAAACGCCAAGGGCGCGTCCCTCGAAGACACGACGGGCGAGTAGCGAATCATGGCCCCGGCGCCCGTCGTGCCCCACGTCGGTTCGCAGGGGCACCTACGAACTGGCGCGCAA
>JBKKCW010000345.1:0-4491 GCA_046712485.1 Candidatus Limnocylindrales bacterium | reverse complement strand
TGGTGAGAAAACGAAAGACCCTCGCCGTCCGGCGAGGGTCCGTGGAAATCAACTGTGGTCGAGCTAGTGGCGCTCGCCCCTCCGTGATCCTCGGTCTCGCCGGGAGCCGGTAATGAGCCCAAGAAGGCCATCAAGCCCCGGAAGCGAGCGAAGAAGCTCGAGGAGGGATACGTTGGCAACGCTGGAGGGTTCGATCGGAACATGGACACGCCGGCCGTCTGCCGTGGTCATCACGGCGACGATGCGACGATGTCCTCGATCCAACCAGCCCAATGGGGCCTCCAGTGAACGTCCGTCCGCGAACGGGCCGCGGAATTCGGGAAGTCTAGCAGGGATCGGCCTCGCGTCAACCGCCCTCGATGGTCCTGTCACCGAACGGCAATCGAACCCGGTCAGGCAGGGACGGCTCGCAGACCGTCCATCAACCAGTCGGATCCCCGGATCAGCTCGTCGAGGTTGATCGAGGTTGTGGGCGGCTGTTCGGCCGGGCGGCCGAGCAGGTAGCCCTGGCCAGCTCCGATCCCCAGCGAGCGGACGACTTCGAGCTGCGCGGGCGTCTCGATCCCTTCGGCAACGACAAGGGCGCCCCAGCGGTCGGCGAGGTCGCGCAGCGTGCGCACGATCTCGAGCGACTGGTTCTGGCCGGCACCGCCCTGGACGAGCGACAGGTCGATCTTGACGATGTCGAAGCGCAACTGGCTGAGAAGGCGCAGACCCGCGTTCCCGGCGCCGACGTCGTCGGCCGCCACACGGATCCCGGCCAGGCGGCAAGCCTTGACCGCGCTCCGCAGCCGATCGATGTTCTCGACCGCCTCGCGCTCCGTGAGCTCGAGGACGATGCGGCGTGGGTCGAGCCCGTGGCGAACGATCATGCGCAGGAACGTGTGGATGTTGAATTCGTCCATCTCGAGCGTTCGCGGCGACAGGTTCACGGTGAGGGAACCGGGCAGGCGGAGACGCGATGCGGCCTCCATGACCGTGTCCAGGCACGCGATGTCGAGCTCGGTCGTTCGTCCGGTGGCCTCGGCGGCAGCGAACATCGTGCCGGGGTCGTTGAACCCGCTGTTGGGGAGCGGACGCACGAGGCCCTCGAACCCTCGCGGCGCGCCCGTCGCGAGATCGTAGATCGGCTGGAAGACGGCCCGGATCGCGCCACTTGCGGCAACCCGCGCGACGAGGCCGGACAGCTCGGCCGGCTTGTAGTCGGTCGCCGCGCCCTCGTGTCGCTCGCGGTCGAACACGGTCACGCAGGTCCGCCCATGGCGCTTGCTCCAGTACAGGGCCGCGTCCGCGTGGCTGTAGAGCGTCTCGCGATCGCGTGCGGCGCCCGGCAGGGCGCTGATCCCTGCCGAGAAGGAAAGGGCCGGCGCGGACGCCCGGCGGCTACCACCCTCGAGGCAGGTGGCCAGCAGACGGCGAGTGACGACGTAGGCGCCGTCCGCATCGGTATCGGGCAACAGGAGGGCGAACTCGTCGCCGCCCACGCGAAACGCGCGGTCGGAACGTCGCAGGCTCGCGTTGATCATGGATCCGATCTGCCGCAGGATCAGGTCGCCCGCGGCGTGGCCGTCCGAGTCGTTGATCTGCTTGAACTCATCGAGGTCGAGCAGCACGAGTGCGAGCGGCCGGCTGTAGCGGGTCGCGCTCGACCACTGCCGCTCGATCTCCTCCTGGAACGCCCGGTGGTTGCCAAGCCCGGTCAGGCCGTCGAGCAGCGCCTCGGAGCGCGCCTGGTCGTAGGCGCCTTCGAGTGAGCGCAGCGCCGCTTCCAGCCGCTCGGCGGGTTCGAGCACGCGATGCGCCAGCCAGACGGTCAGGAGACCGAGGCCGAGCGCGAGCCCGATCATCATCACGGTCGGCAGAAGAGGCGATGCTCCATCCCCGCGCGCCCCGCCGTACAGGACCGTCGCCGTGATCCCGATCGGGATCACGAACATCGTGATCAGCGCGAGAAAGAGTCGCAGCCGGACAAGTCGGAGATTGGTCGTCCCGTCCTCGATCAGCTCGGCCGCCGGCACATCGCCCGTCACCTCGTCGCGGATGTGCGTGCTCCTCCCTCGGATGTGCGTGCCCCGTGCACGGTTATAGCTCGGCACGCTTGGACGCGAACGAACACCGATGTACTGCGGAGCATGGGACGAATGGCGAGCCTCGTGCCCGAATCTGACACCGAATCGGACCGGCGACGACGCTCTGCTACGCTCTGCGCTACCCTCCCCACCCGCCACAGGTAGCCGCCGCATGACCACACCGCGCACGATCGTCGAGAAGATCTGGGACGACCACGTGGTCTCGCAGGACCCGGGCGCACCAGCCGTCCTGGCCGTTGACCTGCACCTCGTGCACGAGGTCACGAGCCCGCAGGCCTTCTCCGGCCTTCGCGCCAGAGGGCTCAAGGTGCGCCGCCCCGGCCAGACGGTGGCCACCGCGGACCACTCGGTACCGACCACGGACCGGCGCCTGCCGATCGTCGACGCCATGGCGGCGACCCAGATCCGCCAGCTCGACGACAACTGCGCCGAGTTCGGGATCCCGGTCCACGGGATCGGCGATCCGGCGCAGGGAATCGTGCACGTGATCGGGCCACAGCTGGGGCTGACCCAGCCGGGCATGACGATCGTCTGCGGCGACTCGCACACGAGCACGCACGGCGCGTTCGGGGCGCTGGCGTTCGGGATCGGGACGAGCGAGGTCGAGATGGTCCTGGCCACCCAGACCCTGCTCCAGCGCGACCCGAAGACGTACGAGGTCCGTGTCGACGGCCGTCTGACCCCGGGTGTCAGCGCCAAGGACATCATCCTCAACCTGATCTCCCGGATCGGCGTGGGGGGCGGCACCGGGCACGTGTTCGAATACACGGGTGAAGCCATCCGCGGTCTGACCATGGACCAGCGGATGACCGTCTGCAACATGAGCATCGAGGGCGGCGCGCGGGCTGGTCTGGTCGCCCCGGATGACACGACGTTCGAGTACCTCCACGGCCGCAAGCACGCCCCGCAGGGCCCGGCATGGGACGAGGCCGTGGAACGCTGGCGGGCGCTGCCCACCGACGACGGCGCGGCGTACGACAAGCGGATCACGATCGACGCGAACACCCTCGAGCCGATGGTCACCTACGGGACGAACCCCGGGATGGGGATCCCGATCAGCAGCAACGTCCCGAGCCCGGGCGATCAGACCGATCCCGGTCAGCGCCGTGCGCTGGAGCACGCGCTCGAATACATGGACCTCCAGCCCGGCCAGCCGATCCTTGGGCAGAAGATCGACGTCGTCTTCGTCGGGAGCTGCACGAACGGCCGCATCAGCGACCTTCGTCTGGCCGCGAGCGTCCTCAAGGATCGTCATGTCGCCGAAGGCGTCCGCTTGCTCGTGGTCCCGGGCTCGGACGAAGTCAAGCGGGAGGCCGAGCGCGAGGGTCTCGCGGAGATCTTCAAGGCGGCCGGAGGCGACTGGCGCGAGGCCGGCTGCTCGATGTGCATCGCCATGAACGGCGACCAGCTGACGCCGGGGCAGTACGCCGTGAGCACGAGCAACCGCAACTTCGAAGGCCGCCAGGGCAAAGGCGGTCGGACGTTCCTGGCCTCGCCGCTGACCGCGGCCGCGAGCGCCATCGCCGGGGTGGTCGCCGACCCGCGGCGGCTCCCGGGCATCGAGCGCCTGGCCGCGGTGGGAGGTCGCTGAACGTGGCCGAGCCGTTCACGGTCTTCACCAGCAAGGTCGTCCCGCTGCCCGCCGAGAACGTCGACACCGACCAGATCATCCCGGCGCGCTATCTCAAGGTCACCGACAAGGCGGGCCTGGCCGAGGGCCTGTTCCGCGACTGGCGCTTCAACGAGGACAGCTCGCTCAAGGAGCCGCGCTTCGTGCTGGACGAGCCCGGGATGGCTGGGCGGCAGATCCTCCTCGTGGGCGACAACTTCGGGGCAGGGTCATCCCGGGAGCACGCACCGTGGGCCCTGACCGCCTGGGGCATCCGGGCGATCCTGTCGACCTCCTTTGCGGACATCTTCCGGAGCAACAGCCTCAAGAACGGCGTGCTGCCGATCGTGGTCGACGCGGCGACGCATGCCCGGCTCTTCGAGCTGCTGGCGAACGAGCCGGATGCCGAACTGACCGTGGACCTGGCCGAGCAGGGCGTCCTGCTCCCGGACGGCACGACGATCGACTTCGATATCGACCCCTTCGCCAAGCAGATGATCGTCGCCGGAACCGACGAGCTCGGCTATCTCCTCGCAAAGGAGCCCGCCATCACGGCCTGGGAGTCGGCACATCCACCGCGCATCGACACGCGCGCGGGTGTCGGCTGAAGGCTGGGACCCGGCCGGGGCCGGCCACCGGGCCGTTCCTCGCCGCCCCGCCGCCGCCGTCGCGCCGAAAAGATAGGTGGCGGTTTTGCCTGACGTGCCAATGACGATGCCCGCCACATCCTGCCCGTCCCTGGTGGCAATCAGGATATCCAAGGCGTAATCGGGGCCCGACTCAGATTCTGTC
>JBKKCW010000344.1:0-5037 GCA_046712485.1 Candidatus Limnocylindrales bacterium | reverse complement strand
AGCGCGCGCTCCATCGCCGCGATCGAATCCGCGTCGTCGACCGGGCCCCAAGCGTCGCCACCGATCGCCCACGCGCCGAACCCTATCTCGGAGACGCGGATGCCCGTCCTGCCTAGCTCTCGATACTCCATCGATGACCTCCGACGCGGCATGGACTGGCCCTGCCCGAAAACCTTCGCAACGGCGCTCCCGACAGGCGCTGGACACGCGCTACCAGCCTATCGCATGCCCATCGAGGGGCGGGTTACGCAGCAGCTGGTCACGGCGACCGGCCCGAACCCCCTTCCGCGGTGCAGCGAGACCGTCGGGCGCTGCGTGGCGGTCCCCGGGAGACCAGGCCTTAGCGATACTCGTCACATGAAGCTCTATTTCGCCGGTCCATTGTTCACGACACCCGAGCGCACGTGGAACGCCGAGGTGACGTCAGCCCTGCGCGCCGCCGGGCACGAGGTCTTCCTGCCGCAGGAGAAGGAGCCCGGCAACGATGGCCCGGGCATCTTCGCCACCGATGTGGGTGGGATCGACTGGGCGGACGGCCTTGTCGCGATCATGGACGGGCCGGATCCAGACTCGGGGACGGCCTGGGAGGTCGGCTACGCGTTCGGCACGAGGAAACCCGTGGTCCTCGTTCGCACCGACATGCGCGCACTCGCCGGCGATGCCGGCGACTACAACCCGATGCTGACGCAGTCCGCGACGGCCCGGATCGACCTCCCGGCGGCCTCGACCACGGAGGTCATCGCGGCGATCCTCGGCGCGCTCGCATGGATCGAGGAGGACGGGCGCTGACCCGGAGGGGACCAGTGGAGTCCTACGCTCTATCGTCGGGAAGCAGCTCGAAGGTCAGCACGCTTGCGAGCCACTCCTGGTACCGCTCCGAGGTCCAGCCCCGCTCGACGACGAGCAGGTCGTGGACCGCGAGCGAGCAGAGCGTCCAGACGAGGTCTCGCGCCTGCTCGACCGACAGCCCGGCGCGAAGCGCACCGTTGCCGGCGAGCATCGCGACGAAACGGCCCTGGCCGTCGAGCCGCCACGCCTCCATCTCGTCCCAGACCGCACTCAGCTCGGGGTCGCTCGCCATTCCGTCTCGGAGGGCCCGCAAGAGCGGGCCCGACCGGCGATGGATGCCGGGCTGCGTTGCGACATACAACGCGATCTGGCGGCGCGGGTCGGGCTCCTCCATGATCGCCCGGATCGCGGGACGCGCCTCGACCGGGACGTCGCCGCGAGCCGACCCGCCCGCGAGAACGGCCTCCATGACCCCCCGGAAGAGCGCGCGCTTGCTGCCGAAGCCTCGGTAGATCGTCTCCACGACGACTCCCGCCTGGGCCGCGATCTGTGCCATCGAGGTACCGGCGTAGCCCCGCTCGCGGAACAGGGCGCCCGCGGCGGCGAGGATGTCCTGCCGGGTCTGGGCGGCTTGCTCCCGCCGGCGTCGCGAGTCATATCGGCGTGGGGGCTTGACACAATCATTCATTCGGTAGAATCTATCTTGCACGAAATCACCGCGGTTCCACTCAAATCATACGGGAGGGCGGACGACGTGGACGAGCTCAAGCGCAAGGCACGTCGGATCTGGGAGGAGATCTTCCCGGCGGGCGATGCCGAGGCCCTCGCCGAGATCCTGGCAGTCGACGGCATCGACCACCAGGCGCGACCCGACGAGCCACAGGGCCTCGCGGGTGCCGTCCGGACCATGCACTGGCTGCAGCGGGTCTTCTCAGAACAGCGCTGGGAGATCAACCAGGTGGTGGGCGAAGGAGACACCGTGGTCGTCTACACGACCCACCACGCTCGGCACACCGGCGAGCTGATGGGCATCCCGCCTACCGGTCGAGAAGTCGCCTACGACTACGTCCACGTCGTGCGGTTCGAAGACGGCAAGGTCGTCGAGCACTGGGGGGTCCGCGATGATATGACGTTGATGCGCCAATTGGGCGTGCTGCCGGATCCAGCCGTGACGGCAGGATCCGCGAGCCGCTGATCTCGACCCTCGCACTCGCAAGGGATCCGTGGAGCCGTCGATGTCGGTTGATCGGTCAGCCTCGGCGCTCGACGCTACGACGTCACTCTCACTCGCGACCGTCCGACCCGATGGCCGACCGCACGTCGTGCCGCTGTGGTTCATTTGGGACGGTGACACGATCGTGGCATTCAGCAAGCCCCACGCGCAGAAGGTGCGAAACCTGGTTGCGGAGCCGCGGGCGATGGTGAGCGTCGGTCAGCCGGGCGCAGCGGATGCGAGCCTGATCGAGGTCGTTGCAGAGGTCGAGGCGGGTGGCGCGACCGTCCTGGCTGACCGCTTCGCCGCGAAGTACCACCACCACGTTCAAGCGCTCGGGCTGACGGTCGATCAATTCGTCGAAACCTACCCGATCGTGATCCGACTCCGCCCCACGCGCTGGCTCTCGTGGGGCGGACCCGGCTGGATCGGACGCGACTCCGAGCATCGAACGGCGGATAGACTACCGTCGGAGCCTTACGCTCTATCGAGCACCCCGATTGCGGATCGAGCGTGACCCGCGGCCCTGAGTAGAGAGGAGGAGGCGGTGGCCGATCCGGTGGGCGACATCATCGGCGACTATCGGGCGTTCGCCACGCAGCAGCGCGACCGCCTCGCCGCGCGCGGCATCGACATCGCGACGTACGAGCTGAGCCACCTGGCTGTCCGCGTGCCGGAGTGGGACCAGTACGTCCACGTCCGGACGCTGCTCGAACGCCACGCTGTCGCCAATCGCGAGAACGTCTGGAACGGCCGCCCGATCTCCTTGATCGTTCCCGCCGAGCCGCTCGAAGTCTTCGACGGCAAGGTCGTCCCGCTCATCGAGCTCATCCCGCCCGTCCACCAGCGCGTCTACAAGATGGGATTGGAGCACCTCGGCGTCGTGGTCGGCGACACGTTCGACGCGTTCGTCGGAGCCCACAAGCCCGTCCTCACGGGACAACAATTCCAGGGCCCGAACAGCACACCCGACCCCGTGTACATCTTGTTCGAGGACTTCACCCACGTGAAGTTCTATCGACTCTCACTGCGGGCATCCGTCGAGCTTGATAGTGGCCGGCGGTTTGACGACGGGTTCCACCACGTCGACGACTGGGTGCCCCAGCGGCTCGTGACGGCGACTGGGCCGAATCCTCTGCCGCGGTGAGCGACGCCAGTCCGCCCGTCGCCGCCCAGCTCGCGCTCCACACTCCCTGGTGCTGGGGCATGTGCAGCCGCGCCTGTAGCTCAGTGGATAGAGCGTCGGCCTCCGGAGCCTGACCGCCCGAGCCGTAGTCGCCACCCAAGTGGGGACCCCGAGCGAAACGGGTGGAGTTTTACGTTCTACGTCGACGACGGCCGAACTGGCACTGCCAGTCTCACTTCACGTCGTCAGCAGCTTGGGTGATCGTCGCGATCGCCAGGTCTACGGTTTCGTCGGTGGTTCGATGGCTCATCAAGCACGCCCGGAGCCAGAACGTTGGCGTCCTGCCGTCCCGCCGGAGCAGCGTACTCGAGAGGAGCAACGCTCCCGAGCCGTTGATTCGCTGGAGCAGCCGCTCGTTGATCTCGTCCGAGGCATCTCGAAGCCGGAACGTCACAGTCGACAGGGCTGGCCGCCATGGCAGGTCAAAGCGCGGATCATCGCGCAGCGCTCCGTCGAGACGGAGCGCAAGGCGACGGCACTTGTCCAGAGCGGTAGCGAACGCCGGCCACCCGTACAGCTTGAGGGCCATCCAGACTCGCAGGCCGCGGAACGGGCGGGTCAGTTCAAGCGACAGATCGCTGAAGTTGGGGACCGTCTCGAACTCGCCGAGGTCGTGGAGGTAGGCGGCGTCGGATGCGTGAGCGGCATTCAGCCAGTGCCCATCGCGAACCAGGACGCAGCCAGTTCCGGGCGGGAGGAACATGCCCTTGTGCGGGTCCACTGTCATTGAATCGACCTGGTCAATGCCCCGCAGGGCGTTGGCACCGTGCGGGGTCAGAGCGAAGAACCCGCCGTACGCGGCGTCGGCATGAACCCACGCGCCATGGCGATGCGCCACCTCCACGATGCGCTCGATTGGATCCACCGCTCCCGTATTGATCGTGCCCGCGTTGGCAATCACGGCGAACGGACGAACATCGCCGGCCTCGTCCGCCGCCAGGCGCGCCTCCAGCGCGTCCGTGTCCATCTCGAGGTCGCCGTTGGTGGGGATGGTCGAGAGCATCGCGCTCTCCATGCCCATCACCCGGATCGCCCGCTCGACAGAGTGGTGCGTCTGGTCGGTCAGGTAGACCCGCCCCTGAGCGCGATTACCGCCCAGGATCGCTTGGCGCGCCGCGACAAGCGCGGTGAACGTGGCCAGCGAGCCACCCGACGTGAAGGTCCCACTCGCGGTCGAGGGATAGCCGAATGCGTCGGCCACCCATCGAAGCGCGTTCCACTCGAGCTGGGCCAACGCCGGCGATGGAGCATACAGGGTGACGTAGCGGTTAACGACGGACCCGAGCAGGTCGGCGATTGCGCCGATGGCGAGCCCGGATGGCGGGACGTACCCAAAGAAGCCTGGGTGCAACTGGTTGAGACCCACCGCCGCGCCGCGACCGATGGCGTCGAGGAGCTCCTCGAGGGTGGCGGCGCTCGGATGTGGCTCGGCGAAGCTTCGAGCGAGCTCCTCGGCGCCGTCCAAGGTCGCGGCCCGGGACGTCGGGATGCCCTGCGTGATCCCGATGGCGAAATCGGACGCGGCCGACAGCATCGCCCGCAGCTCATCCGGTGTCGGATCGAGAACAGACCGCAGCGCCGCCTGTCGGTCGTCGCTCATGGCGGGGTCGCCAGGGATCCCGGCGGTCACTGTTCGTCCGCGAGAGGGGCATCCAATCCCTGCGTCGGCGGCAGCCTGAAGTCACATCGCAGCCCGGGTGCTCGCGACATTCGCTCATCCAGGGTCACGAGCGGCACTCCAAGCGCCTCCGCGAGCGCCACGTACCAGGCGTCGTACGCGGTCAGGTCCTCGCGGAGCTCCCAAACGCGTTCGGCATGGGGCTCGTACGGGAACAGGGTTACCGGGAGC
>JBKKCW010000343.1:0-3463 GCA_046712485.1 Candidatus Limnocylindrales bacterium | reverse complement strand
ACGCCGACGGTGTCTCGGTCCTGATGCTCTCGCGATATCGCCCAGATCGCACGGTCACCGAGGCCCTGCTTGCGGCCGACCCGGAGCTCGACGTCTTCGAAGCGGCCGCCCTCGGATATCTCGATCGTCTCCGAGCTCGCCTCGACGACGACGCCGCCGCGGTCGAATCCCGCTCGGCGGACGGCTACACGGCACTCCACTTCGCCGCCTTCTTCGCCAAGCCGGAAGCCGCCCGGATCCTGATCGAGGCTGGCGCCCCGGTCGACAGCGTGGCCGCGAACGAGATGCGCGTCCAGCCCCTCCATAGCGCGGCGGCCGGGCGCCAGATCGAGATCTGCCGGCTGCTCCTTGCCGCTGGAGCTGAGGTCGACGCCCGTCAGGCGGGAGGCTTCACGCCGCTTCACGAGGCAGCCCAGAACGGCGATCCCGAGATGGTCGAGCTTTTCCTGTCAGCCGGCGCCGACCCAAACGCACGGACAGACGTCGGCCAGAGCCCTGCCGATCTCGCCGATGCGGCCGCCCACCCGGACGTGGCGCGGCGCATCCGCGAAGTGGCTGGCCCGTGACTGTAGGTCAGCTTCGTTCTAGGTAGCGCTCGCGCTCCCAGGGATGGACGACCGAGTCGTAAACCCGCTGCTCGTGGCGCGCGGCGTTGAGGTAGTGGTCCACGACGTCCTGGCCGAAGATTTCGACCGCGGCTTCGCTCCGCTCGAGCTCCCCGATCGCCTCGTAGAGCGCGCGCGGCATCCGCGGGTGCCCGGTGGCGACATAGCCATTGCCCTTGAACTCGGGCTCCAGCTCGAGCTCGTGCTCGATGCCGTACAGGCCCGCGCCGATCATCGCCGCGTAGGTCAGGTAGGCGTTCATGTCCCCACCCGGGAAGCGATCCTCTACGTGCAACGCGTTCCCGTGGCCCACGACCCGAAAGCCGGTCGTCCGGTTGTCCCGACCCCAGACCACGTTGACGGGCGCCCAGGACAGCGACGCATACCGCTTGTACGAGTTGATGTTCGGCGCAATGAAGATCGCGAGCTCACGAGACAATTGCATCATCCCGGCAACGAAGTGGCTGAAGACCTGGCTCATGCCATAGGGCAGGCCGGCGTCCGGGTCATGCGTCAGCGACCGTTCGCCGGCCCCATCCCAGAGGCTCATGTGGAGATGGCCTGATGAGCCGGTCCAGGTGGCGTCCGGTTTGGCCATGAACGTGATCCCCCACCCGTTGAGATAGGCGATCTCCTTGGCGCCGTGCTTGAAGATGACGCTCCGGTCGGCCGACTCCAGGACGTCGTCATACCGGATGTTGACCTCGTGCTGACCGGGAGCGGCTTCACCCTTGCTGAACTCGATCGGGATCCGGGCCTCGGTCATCTGGTTGCGCAGCAATCGGTGGAGGGGCTCGGCCTTGGTGGCCTGCAGGAGGTGGTAGTCCTCGTTGTAGTAGCCGAACCGCTCGGGGATCGCCCAGCCCCGCTTGCTGGACTCCTCCCACGACTCCTTGAGCACGTAGTACTCGAATTCCGAGCCAGCCTTGATCGATTGACCCCCTGCGGCGGCGCGCTCCACCTGGCGCTTTAGGATCGTCCGCGGGGCGATCGGGATCTCGGCGCGGGTCTCCTCGTCCGTGACGTCACCCAGGACCAGGGCGGTCCTCTCGAGCCAGGGCAGGACCCGGAGCGTGTCCCACACCGGATCGGCGATCCAGTCGCCATAGCCGGTCTCCCAGTTCATCAGCGCGAACCCGTCCGGCGTGTTCATCTCCATATCCGTGCCCAGCAGGTACGTGCAGAAGTGCGCGCCATGGTCGATCACGCCGTTCAGCACGGCCTGGCCCTGGACTCGTTTGCCCATCAGACGGCCCTGCATGTCGGTGATCGCGACGACGAGCGTGTCGATGCGTCCGTCGCGGACCATCTCCTCGAGCTCGATGAGCCGGGGATGCTTCGCCGGATGGGCCTGGTCGTGCGCGTGGTCACTCATTGCAGACTCCGGATGCGGGCGCCCGGATGGTCCGGGTATGGGTGAGGGCCGGCCGGTTGCGCCGGGCCGGCCCTCGAATCGATCGTGGCTGCGCTCAGGCGGGCGCGACCCTGTCAGCCGCGTGTGCGAACTCGCGCTCGATCTCCGTGAGCTCGGCGGCGTCACCCATGGACCGTGGGCCCTTGAACGATCGGCGTGCCGAGGCAAAGAAGTACACGAGCAGGAACAACACGGTGATCAACATGAACGGGAAGCTGATGTTGCCCGATGTCGGCCAGCTGAACAGGATCATCAGGACGACGATCCAGAAGATCGCGATCCAGGCGATCGGCTTTGACCAGCGACCCAGGCTCCACACGCGTTCGCCGAGCCAGTCCGTGGTCGTCGCTCCCAGGTAGATGCAGATCCCGTAGGCGGCATACAGGAAGATCGTGCTGATCGCCGTGACGATCACGATCGCCGTGCCACCGCCGACGTAGCCGGCGGCCACGCTGAAGACCCAGGCGATGACGACGATCGCCGTCAGCGAGTTGGCGGGCGTTCGGTATCGACGGGACACCTTCTTCAGCCAGCCCGAGCCCGGCAGGCCATCATCACGGCTGAACGCGTAGAGCATCCGACCGGCCGAAGCAACCGACGACAGGCCGCAGAACGCCATCGCGATGGCAATCCCTGCGCTCAAGAGGTCGCCCATCTGGCCGAGGTTGTACTGGAGGATGGCGATCACCGCGACCCCGCCGCCGAAGTAGTACTGGCTGGCCGTCGGCAGGGTCGTGTCGTCGAGGACCGGCGGGAAGAGCGTCGAGAGGTTGGGCAGGTGCGTGGACAGCGCGAGGAGGAACACAAACCCGACGATTGCCGAGACCGCGACCGACAGGAAGAGGCCCCAGGCACTCGAGATCCGTGCGCTGACGGTTTCCTCCGCGACGTGGGCGGACGCGTCATACCCCGTGTAGGTCCAGTTGGCCTGGAGGAGCGAGAAGAAGAACGCGAGGATCAACGGATAGGTGATCGCCGCTCCGTAATCGAGCTTGAAATCGCCGATCGCGTTCTGCCAGCTCCCGCCAACGTCCTGCGGCTGGATCGCAAACAGGGTCAGGCCCGACTCGTCGGGTTTGCCCGCGAGGAACACCAGGACCACCACGGCAGCCACGATCGCGATGTGCCACCAGACACTCACCTGGTTGAGCAGCGCCACGAGGTTGATGCCCGCGATATTGAGGGCAAGCTCGACGAGCATGAGGATGCCCATCGTGAGGAGCTGGCCGGTGAGGATCGGCGTGTCGCCGTTGGCCAGCAGGACAGTCGTGTTGTCGTAGACGATCCCGGCATTGGACAGCAAGGGGGTGATGAGCGTGGCGTTGAGGAACGCGGCCGCGGCGAAGTTGATGCCAGCCACGATCGCGAACTGCCCGATCAGGTTGAACCAGGCGGTCCACCAGCCCCAGTCCTTGTTCTTCATCCGGCTGGCCCAGTAGTACAG
>JBKKCW010000342.1:0-6654 GCA_046712485.1 Candidatus Limnocylindrales bacterium | reverse complement strand
ACATGGCAACATCCCGCTCTGACGGGGGTTCGTCTTTGCGCAAAGACGACAGGTCCGCGTCGCGAGCGGGCTTGGCGACGGCTCCCTTTCGTCGAGTACTTGTGGCCAATCGCGGCCAGATCGCGGTCCGGATCATCCGGGCCTGCCACGAGGCCGGGATGGAGGCCGTCGCGGTCTACAGCGATGTGGATGCCGGGTCGATGCACGTCAGGATGGCCGACCGAGCCGTCCGAATCGGACCCGCCCCGCCGTCGGAGAGCTACCTCCGGAGCGACGCTATCGTCGCAGCTGCCGTCGAGACCGGAGCCGAGGCAATCCACCCCGGCTACGGGTTTCTGGCCGAGCGGGCTGCATTCGCCCGCGCGGTCGAGGCGGCCGGTCTCGTCTTCGTGGGTCCGTCGTCGGCGGTGATCGACGCCCTGGGTGACAAGCTGCATGCCCGCCGAATCGCCAGGGACCTCGATGTCCCGGTGGTCCCGGGAACCCTCGAGCCCGCAGCAATCGACAGGCCCGACCAGATCGGCTCGATCCTTGCCGCCGCCGAGGCTATCGGCTACCCGCTCCTGGTCAAGGCCGCCGCCGGCGGTGGTGGACGGGGGATGCGGCGCGTCTCGGACCCGGACCAGCTGCCGGCTGCCCTCGTCAGCGGATCGAGCGAGGCGGATTCAGCGTTCGGTGATGGCGCCGTCTACCTCGAGCGCGAGGTCACACCGGCCCGCCACATCGAGGTGCAGCTCCTGGGCGATGCCACCGGGAACGTGGTCGCGATCGGCGAACGTGACTGCTCGCTCCAGCGACGACACCAGAAGCTTGTCGAGGAGGCGCCGGCGCCAGGTCTGACCACCGAGGCGCGGCGCGAGCTGCACGACCTCGCCGTCCGGGTGGGCGCGGCTGCCGGCCTGCAGAACGCTGCCACGGCCGAGTTCCTCCGGGCCACGGATGGATCGTTCTTCTTCCTGGAGGTCAACACGAGGCTCCAGGTCGAACATGGCGTCACGGAGCTCGTCTCCGGTTTGGACGTGGTCCAGGAACAGTTCTCCCTGGCTGCCGGGCGACCGCTCACCCCTTGGGCGCTCGCGGCGGCAGCGCACGCGGCTGAGCCTGCCGGGCACGCGATCGAAGTCCGGATCACGGCCGAGGACCCAGCCCGTGACTTCACCCCGCTACCGGGCCGCGTTCGTCACTGGGTCATGCCCTCTGGGCCAGGGGTGCGCGTCGACAGCGCGATCGAAGCCGGGGAGCGGATCCCGCCCGAATACGACAACCTGGTCGCCAAGATCATGGTGCATGCCGCAGATCGCGGAGGGGCGATCGGGCGGTTGCGCCGGGCCCTCGACGAGACGGAGATCGCCGGGATCCAGACGACGCTGCCGTTCCACCGGTTCGTGGCACGAGACGCCTCGTTTGCCGCCGGCGCGCTGAGCACCGGGTGGGTAGCGGACCGGTGGGACGGACCCGCTTCCCTCGCTCGGGCCATCGCGCAGGGGCAGCTGGCCGCCGGGCTCCAGGCTCTGGCAGGTGCGATCGACGTCCACGAGAACAGCTCCACGGGCCCGGCGGATCGTTCGGACGGTCGCTGGGACCAGACCGGACGCGAGGTTGCGATGGAGCGGTGGCCGAGATGACCCCGGACCAGCCGGCCACCCAGCCGGCCGCGAGGGTCGTCCATCCGGCCGCTGTCCGAGTGGGCGTCATCGACAGCGGCGCCGTCGGTGCCCCGGCGCCGATCGTTGTCGAGCCGGCGGTCAATGCCGCGACGCCTGCGCCCCACGACCGCCACGCGATCCTGGTTGACGGCGTGCCAACCGCCGCGCACCTCGAGCACCACGGTTCGCCCCGCGCCACCCTGGTTGTGGGCGATGGCGTCGATGCCGCTCGGACGTCGGTCCTGTTGCTGCCCCCGGAGCGGGCGTCGGGACCATGGCGTGGAGCCCTCCGGCGCGAGGTCGTCGTCGATGGCTGGCGCTTCGAAATCGAGATCGAAGGGGAGCGGCGGGCCGCGCTCCGGGAGCGGGCTCGCCGCGGCCAGGGACCGGCGGCGCACGGTGGTCCGACGGAGGTACGGGCGATCATCCCCGGGCGGGTGCTCGCGCTGTCCGTCGTACCGGGGGACGCGGTCGTGGCTGGCCAACAACTCATGGTCGTCGAGGCCATGAAGATGCAGAACGAGCTTCGCGCGCCTCGGGATGGGATCGTGTCGAGGGTGGCCGTTGGCGCGGACCAGACCCTCGACGTCGGCGACCTGCTCCTGGTGCTCCAGTGAGCGGCGGTCGGTCCGGGCGTGAGCCCACACCAAGCCACCCCGAGCGACTCGTCGGCGAGGCGCCGGACCCCGGTCGCGCCCGCTGGCGCGAGCTGGTTCGGGCGAAGGCGCTCGAGAGCGCGGCCGAGCGCCGGGAGACGTTCGAGACGTCGTCCGGGATCGTCGTCCGCGACCTGTACACGGCGGCTGCCGTCGCGGGCCTCGACGAGGATCGCGCCCTGGGCCGCCCCGGCGAGTACCCCTTCACGCGGGGCGTCCAGGCAACGATGTACCGGAGCCGGTTCTGGACGATGCGGCAATACGCCGGGTTTGCCACAGCAGAGGAGACCAACAAGCGGTTCCGCTACCTCCTCGAGCAGGGGCAGACCGGCCTGTCGGTCGCCTTCGACCTGCCGACCCAGATGGGCTACGACTCAGATGCGCCGGAGGCCGACGGGGAGGTTGGCCGGGTGGGGGTCCCCATCGCCAGCATGGCCGACATGGCGGTGCTCCTCGATGGGCTGCCGCTCGACAAAGTCAGCACCTCGATGACGATCAATGCCACGGCGCCGATACTGCTCGCGCTCTACGTCGCGGCCGCGGAGGCGCAGGGGGTGCCGCGGGAACGGATCTCGGGCACAACCCAGAACGACATCCTCAAGGAATACATCGCACGCGGCACGTACATCTTCCCGCCGCGTCCGTCGATGCGCCTGGTGACGGACGTCTTCGAGTTCTGCGCGGCAGAGCTCCCCAAATGGAACACCATTTCTATTTCGGGCTATCACATGCGCGAAGCCGGGGCGACCGCCGCCCAGGAACTGGCGTTCACGCTCGCCGACGCGATCGCCTACGTCGAGGTCGCGGTCGCTCGCGGGCTGGACGTCGATGACTTCGCCGGCCGGCTCTCGTTCTTCTTTGCCGCATGGTCGGAGCTGTTCGAGGAAGTCGCCAAGTTTCGGGTCGCCCGCCGGATGTGGGCGACGATCATGCGCGAGCGGTTTGGGGCCACCAACCCGCGGTCCTGGGTCTGCCGCTTCCATGTCCAGACCGCCGGATCGAGCCTGACCGCACAGTCGATCGACAACAACGTCGTGCGGACCACGATCCAGGCGCTCGCCGCGGTCCTCGGCGGCGCCCAGAGCCTCCACACGAACTCGCGCGACGAGGCACTTGCCCTGCCGACCGAGGAAGCCGCGCGCCTTGCCCTCCGAACCCAGCAGATCCTGGCCTACGAAGCCGGCGTGACGGAGACACCCGATCCGCTTGCAGGCTCGTACTTCATCGAGAGCCTGACGAACGAGCTGGAAGCGGCCGCGTGGGGGTATCTCGACGAGATCGAGGCGATGGGCGGTACGCTCGCCGCGATCGAGGGCGGGTTCCAGCAGCGGCAGATCCAGGAAGCGGCCTACCGGGTCCAGCAGGCGATCGAATCGGGTGAGCAGGTGGTCGTCGGCGTCAACCGCTACCGCGATGACGAGGTGTTCACGCCCGCCCTGCATCGCGTTGACCCACAAGGCGAGCGCCGCCAGATCGAGCGCGTGAGGCGGGTTCGTGGCGAGCGCTCGGCCGATGCGTGGGCGGCCGCGATGGATCGGCTGGCGGCGGTCGCCGCGTCCGATGGCAACCTGATGCCGCCGATCCTCGACGCGGTCCGTGCATTCGCGACGGTCGGCGAGATCAGCGACCGTCTGCGCGTCACCTGGGGCGAACACCGCGAGCTCATCACGGTCTGAGGAGAGGAGATGTCGACGTCACGGGTTCCACCCCAGGTTCGCCGTCTCGGCAAGGTCCACCACGTGGCGCTGATCGTGCGCTCGATCGAGGACGCGCTCGGGCTCTGGCGCGACACGCTCGATCTCGAGCTCGAGACGATCATGGACGTCCCGTCGGACAAGGTGCGGATCGCGTTCCTGGCGATCGGCGAATCGAAGGTCGAGCTCGTCGAGCCGACCGACGATTCGACCGGCGTGGCGCGGTTTCTCGCGACCAAGGGCGAGGGGTTCCACCACGTCTGTTTCGAGGTCGCCAACCTGGCCGAGACCCTGCTCAAGCTCGAGATCGGCGGGCTCGAGCTCATCGATACGGCGCCGCGACGTGGCGCGGAGGGCCCGGTGGCGTTCATTCATCCCCGGGCGTGCCATGGCGTCCTCGTCGAATTGATCGAGGCGCCGGGTGGTCCGGCCTGGGATTCGCTCGGGTTCGAACGCGCCCGGAGCTAGCGAATCGACCAGGCGAAGAGCACGTCCGGCGCGTGGTCCGCCTCGCGACAGAACGCCACGAGGCGGCCGGTCAACTCTCGGATCCACGGTTTTTCGTCGCGGGCGATGCCGCCGAGCTCTTCTTCGATGAGGTCGATCCAGGCCGAAGCGATCGCACCGAGCCGGACATCCGGGATGCGGGCGACGGCCGTGATCCAGGCAGGGTCCACGCGTTCGATCGAGCGGCCCTCGTCGTCCGGCCGACCCTCGATCTCGATCCTGGCGTCGAGAAAGGCACCTGGGCCATCGCTGCCGACGACGCTATGAGCGGCCTCGGCAAAGAGGTCGAGCCAATTCGGGTCCAGTCCGCCGCCAAGCGCGAGGTGCGCGGGGAAGCGGCGCCGGTCGTCGAGCGCAGCGAGGTCGTTCGTGCCGATCGCCAGCAGGATCGCCTGGGCGTCGCCCGCGATCAGGTCCAGCAGCTGCGTCATGGCGGGATCGACACCTAGCCGCGGAACCCGGCGTCGCGCAGCAGCGCGGGCAGCTCGAGCGGCGAATCGGCCACCCGGAACCCTGCCGCTTCCAGCGCGGCGACCTTGGAGGCCGCAGTCCCGGCACCGCCCGAGATGATCGCGCCGGCGTGGCCCATCCGCTTGCCTTCGGGGGCCGTCCGCCCGGCGATGAACGCGACCTTCGGCATGTCACGGAGGTGCTCCGCAGCCCAAGCCGCGGCCGTCTCCTCCGCGGCCCCGCCGATCTCGCCGATCAGGACGAGGGCCTCGGTCGCGTCATCATCGGCGAAGAGCTGCAGGACGTCGAGAAAGGTCGTCCCGATGATCGGATCGCCGCCGATCCCGACGCAGGTCGACTGACCGAGACCGGCATCGGTCATCGCCTGGACCGCCTCGTAGGTCAAGGTCCCGGACCGGCTGACGACGCCGACCGGCCCCTCCCGGTGGACGGAGCCCGGGATGATGCCCACCTTGGCCGAGCCGGGCGAGGTCGCACCCGGACAGTTCGGACCGATCAACCGCGTGCCGGCGCGCCGGACGACCTCGACCGCCGGCACCATGTCGAGCGCAGGGATCCCTTCGGTGATGCAGAAGATGGTGGCGATGCCGGACGCGGCCGCCTCCATGATCGCGTCCGGAGCACCGGCTGCCGGCACGAAGATGCACGACGTGTTGGCGCCCGTTTCCCGCGCCGCGTCGGCCACGGTGTCGAACACGGGCACCGCGCCGTCGAGGGCCGTCTGGCCGCCCTTGCCGGGCGTCACCCCCGCGACGATCGGCGTCCCGTACTCCAGCATCTGGCGGCTGTGGAAATCGCCCTCGCGGCCGGTGATCCCTTGGACGATGAGCCGGGTGTCGGGACCGATGAGGATGCTCACCCGGCGGCTCCTCGCGATGCTGCCACCGCCTTGACGGCCGCCTCGTCGAGCGTGGACGCGGTCGTGAACCGCGCCTCCTCCAGCAGCGCGGCGGCCTCCTCGGCGTTCGTGCCGACGATCCGGACGATCATCGGGACGTCACGCTCCTGTACGGCCCTTGCTTCGATCAGGCCACGTGCCACTTCGTCGCCGCGGGTGATGCCGCCAAAGATGTTGACGAGGATGGCATCCACCTTGTCGTCGGCCAGGATGATCCGCATCGCCGCGGCTACCCGATCCGCCCGCGCGCCGCCGCCGATGTCGAGGAAGTTGGCCGGCTCACCGCCGGCGCGCTTGACGAGGTCCATCGTGGCCATCGCCAGCCCCGCGCCGTTGACCATGCAGCCGATCGTGCCGTCGAGCTTGATGAAGGTGAGCCCGGCTTCGCGGGCCTCCCGGTCGGCGGGATCCTCCTCGTCCGGATCGCGCATCGCCTCGAGCTCGGGGTGCCGGGGCAGCGCGGAATCGTCGAGGGTGATCTTGGCGTCGAGACAGACAAGCCGCTCGACCGCGGTGCCGGTGTCGTCATGTTCGCGGACGATGGCGAGCGGGTTGATTTCGACAAGGTCGGCGTCGTACGCGCGCATCGTCCTGACGAGACCCCTGGCGATCGCGACGGCGGTCTTGACGTGGGCGGCCAGGCCCAGCTTGAACGCCAGCTCCCGGGCCTGGTAGTCGAGGAGGCCGAGGAGTGGGTCGGCGTGGACGCGCACGATCGCGTCAGGGTTCGCTGCGGCGACCCCCTCGATCTCGACACCGCCCTCTGCAGAGCCCATCAGCAG
>JBKKCW010000341.1:0-4282 GCA_046712485.1 Candidatus Limnocylindrales bacterium | reverse complement strand
ATATCGAGCTCAGGCGCGACGCCAACCCGCACAAGGTCCTGAACAACCTCTTCAAGCACACGCCGATGCAGCTCGCGTTCAACATGAACATGCTGGCGCTCGTCGATGGACAGCCGCAGACCCTGCCCCTGCGCAGCGTCCTGGTCCACTGGATCGATCACCGGCGCGAGATCGTCCGCCGCCGCACCGAGTTCGATCTCGGCAAGGCTCGCGCGCGGGCGCACATCCTCGAAGGACTCAAGATCGCGCTCGACAACCTCGACGCGGTCATCCGCACGATCCGCGAGTCGGCGGATGTCGACGTCGCCCGTTCGAACCTGATGTCCCGGTTCGACCTGTCCGAGCTCCAGGCACAGGCCATCCTGGACATGCGGCTGGCCCGCCTCGCCGCCCTGGAACGCAAGAAGATCGAGGATGAATACCTCGCCGTCATCCAGCTCATCGCCGAGCTGGAGGACATCCTGGCCAACCCGGCGCGGGTGAGCTCGATCATCAAGGACGAGCTCGTCGAGCTCAAGAAGAAGTACGCCGGCGAGCGACGGACCCGGGTCGCCGACGACTCCAGTCGCGAGATGACCGACGAGGATCTGATCGCCGACGAGGACGTCGTGATCACGATCTCCGGTCGGGGCTACATCAAGCGCCAGCCCGTTGCGACCTATCGTCGACAACACCGCGGCGGGAAGGGAATCATCGGCCACGTGACTCGCGAGGAGGACGCGGTCGAGCACCTCCTCGTTGCCAATACGCACCACTGGGCGCTCTTCTTCACCAACCGCGGCCGGGTGTTCAGCGCCAAGGTCCATGCCATCCCCGACGCGAGCCGCCAGGCCAAGGGGATGGCGATCATCAACCTGCCGGGCGTCCAGGTGGAGTCAGGCGAGGTTCCGATGGCCACGATCACGCTCCCCGACTTCAGGCCGGGGTCGTACCTCGTGCTGGCGACCCGCAACGGCATCATCAAGAAGACCCCACTCGAGCAGTTCGAGAAGGTCCGCTCATCCGGGATCCGCGCAATCATCCTCCACGACGAGGACGAGCTCGCCTGGGTCGACGTCTCGACGGGGTCGGACGACGTGATCATCGCCACCGCCCAGGGCAAGCTCGCCCGCTTCGCCGAATCGGAGGTCCGGGCGATGGGTCGCGACGCGGCCGGCGTGATCGGCATCCGGCTCGCCCGCAAGGGCGACTCGGTCGTCGGCATGAGCGTCGTCCAACCCGACAGCGATCTGCTCGTGCTGACGGAGACCGGCTACGGCAAGCGCGTGGCCCTGTCCGAGTTCCGGCGCAAGCACCGCGGCGGCCAGGGCGTCGGCCTGATCTCGCTCGAGGGCCGCAAGACCGGCGACGTGGCCGCGGTCCAGCAGGTCACCGAAGCCGACGAGGAGCTCCTGCTCATCAGCGCGCACGGCCAAGTGATCCGGACCGAGACGAACACGATCAATCGCTACTCGCCGGGCGCGCGCGGCGTGATCGTCATGCGCCTCGCCGAAGGCGACCGGGTCGTCGCAATCGCGGCGTTCCGCGCGGGACTTGCGGACCAGGACGCCATGGGCGACGATGGCGCACCCGGAGCGGACGTCCCGACACCAACCGATCCGGGCACTGGCGGGTAGGCCGTCTTGAGCTTTTCGGCGATCGGCGGACGGGAGGCGGCGGGCTTGTACGCGGACCAGTTCGAGATCTACCACGGCAACTCGAACCCAGGCCTGGCCCGGAAGATCTGCCGCTACCTGGGCGTCGAACCTGGGCGGGCGGAAGTCTTCCAGTTCGCCAACGAGAATATCTTCGTCAAGATCCTCGAGAACGTCCGCGAGAAGGACGTCTTTCTCGTCCAGCCGACGAGCCACCCGGTCAACCAGTCGATCATGGAGCTCCTGATCCTGATCGACGCGTTCAAGCGCGCGAGCGCCGGCAGGATCACCGCGGTCATCCCGTTCTATGCCTATGGCCGGTCCGACAAGAAGGACCAGCCGAGGGTCCCGATCACGGCACGGCTGATCGCCGACATGATCACCGTGGCCGGCGCGGACCGTGTCCTCACGATGGACCTCCACCAGGGACAGATCCAGGGGTTCTTCAACATCCCCGTCGATGAGCTGACCGCGGTGCACATGCTCTCGAACTACTGGCGCCACAAGCACATCGAGGACCCTGTGGTGGTCACCGACCTCGGCTTTGCCAAGCGCGCGCGGACGTTCGCGGAGTTCCTCGACGCGCCGCTCGCCATCATCGAGAAGCGCCGGGTCGGCAACCTCGATCGCGCCGAGCTGATGAACGTCATCGGCGACGTCCGTGGCAAGCGGGCAATCATCGTCGACGACGAAATCGACACGGCTGGCACGCTCGTCGAGATCGTCCGGGCCCTCGAGCGCGAGGGTGTCACCGAGATCTACGCCTGCGCCACCCACGGGGTGCTGAGCGAGCCTGCCGTCGACCGGCTCGCGGCGTCCAGCCTGCGCGAGGTCGTGCTGACGGACTCCGTCCCGCTGCCCGAGCGCAAGCGGCTACCAAAGATCACGACGCTGTCCGTCGCGCCGCTCATCGGCGAGGCCATCAAGCGGATCCACCGTGGCGAATCCGTTGGCGCCCTGTTCTCGAGCGAGGTGTCGCTGACCCAGGAGATGCTCCTGTGGGAAGACGGCGCGGAAGGCACGATCGACACGCGGGACGAGGAAGCGCCTCCGAGAGCCAGGCTGGCGACGATGGCCCGGGTGGTCGACTGATGACGCTCAAGCTCCATCGACCCGACGGCGAAGGCGGCCTCCAACCGGACCCGGCACCGGAGCCCGACTGGCGCAGCCAGCTCCGCTCCCCGCGTTGGGGTGGATCGCTCGAACGCGGTCACCTCCCGGCCCTCAAGAACCCGGAGATGAATCCGACGTCCAAGCTGATGTCGGTGCTCTTCTGGCTCGGTCTGGGTGCCGCGACCTTCGTGATCCTGGTGCTGGGGTACGGAACGGGCTTCTGGGGCTAGCGCGGCGACCCGGGAGCGTGATCAGTCGTCGAGCCAGACGCGATCCTGGTTGTCCGGGTCGTCGATCGGCGACGAGATGAACAGAACCCGGGGCGGATCCTCGAATTCGCCACCATGTGGCGTGTTCGCCGGGATCACCCAGACATCGCCCTTCTTGACGGGTCGCGTGACGCCGCCGACGGTCACCGAGCCCGTTCCCTCGAGCACGTAGCCGATTTCATCGTGCGTTTCGTGGACGTGCCTCCGGAACGGACCAGCGTGACCCTGGAACACGAACACGCTCGACTGGCTGCCGTGTCCCAGGTAGGTCCGCTTGAAGACGTCGGCCTCGGTGAGCTTGTCCGCCTCGACGGCGGCCGCGACATCGACCACATCGATCTTGGTCAGGTGCGATAGCTCGGGGCTTCGGGCGGGTTTCTCGTGGTCGCTCAACGCGGATCCTCCTTGTGGTCGTGCATGCGGTCGGCGCGGTGGGCGCGCGCCACGGTGGCTTCGAACAGGAAGTGGTAGACCTCGGTGTGGCGCTTCGCTTCCCAGACGTCGTCACCCCAGATGTAGGCGCCATGGTCCGCGACGAGGACAGCGTACGTGCCGGAGAACCGGGGGTCCGCCAGGGCTGTCTCGACCTGTGCCACGAGCTCGCTCTCGCGCGGCGTATTCCGGATCACGGGGACCAGATGGACGTCGCGGTTGGCCACTCCACGAATCCCCTTGAGCATCTCGAGCTCACGGATCGCAATGTGATCCGCGCCCGTAGCCAGGTCCGCCGCCAGCACGGCCGACAGCCCATGCGAGTGGACGACGCTCCGAGCGCCGCGCTCGCGTGCGGCGAGACAGAAGATCTGGTTGCATTCGCTCGGGCGCAGATTCGGGTCGTCAGGGGCCCGCTCGACGTGGCCATCGACCGTCGCGACCGTGAAGAAGTCATCAGGCCGGACGCGCTCCTTGTGGACCCCCGTCGGAGCGAGGAGCAGCCCGCCGCCGTCGGCCGGTCCGGAGATCCCCCCGCCCGTCCCGGACACCCAACCCTTCGAGTAGAAGACACCGAGCAGCTCGACCAGGAGTTCGCGGGTTGCGCGCTCGGTCGTGGTCATGGAGCCATCTTGGGCAACGGCGCGAGTCAGATCAAGGACGGGGGGCGGATCCTTGTCGTCATTCCCGGAGATGTTGTTGGCGCTGGCGTCTCGTCTGGTCATGGGTGCCTCATAACCGCACGTACCGACCGCTACGGAGCGACACGGTCCCGATCGAGCGCGAGCGGTCGACGATGCACGCTCAGCCCGGTTCGAATCGCAGACCAGCGAC
>JBKKCW010000340.1:0-2514 GCA_046712485.1 Candidatus Limnocylindrales bacterium | reverse complement strand
GCGGTGCGTGGGCGGTGCGGGCAGCCTCAGGCGACGAACCTCGCCGACTTCGCGTTTCCTCCGTGGCCACCGTCGGGGACGCGCAGGTGCTGTATGGCAGCGGAAGGGATATCCGTCAATCTGGGCGAGCGCCAGGCTTCGAGTCGTTGCTGGATGACGTGTGGCGCGAGCGTGGCTTCGGAGACTTCTGGGGCTATGCCCTGGTCGCCGAAGGCGCCGCCGAGGGCATGTTGGAGGTGGACCTGTCGACCTGGGATGCGGCCGCCCCGGCGATCGTCGTGGAGGAAGCCGGCGGACGCTGGTCTGACCTCGACGGGCAGCGCCGGATCGACACACGGACCTTTCTGGTGAGCAACGGCGTCCTACACGAAGAATTCCTGCGTCGGCTTCGAACCGCGAGGTGAACGACGTCGGAGGGGGATAGAGGTGATGAGACGCGCCGTCCCAGCCGTGGCCTTGCTCGCGATCCTGGCTGCCTGCCAGGCGACCGCCGGCTCGCCGAGCGCTTCCGGGGCCCCGCCCAGTCCGCCCGCATCTGCCGCACCCGTGGCTCCCACCCCAGGAGCCTCCGCGGATTTGGATCAGGACTGGATCACGCGGCCCGCCCTCACCTGTGGCGACGAGCGCCGGTTCCCGCCCGAAGCCATCGCGGGCATAGGCCTTGCCGAGCTGGGACTGGACCCGGCTGCTGCGGTTCTTCGGGCCACGATCATGGATGTGCCGGACTACTTCCCGGATTCGGGGTGGCATCGCGTCGCGGAGGTCCCGGGCGAGGCGACGTTCGTTGCCCGTGGCAATGCTGACGCGCCTTGGCTGCACATCGTCGTCGGGGACTTCGACGGCGCCCTTGGCCCAATCGTGATGGGCCAGTGCCACCTTCAACCGGTGGCCCCGGAAGGCGTCACGTTGGCCCATTGGTGGCTCGATCCTGCGGCGCCTCTGCCGACGAAGGAATCGACGAAGATCGCCATCCTCCTGCGGGAGCAGGCCTGTGCGAATGGCAAACCGCCGGTCGGGCGCGTGTTGCGGCCAACGATCATCCTCGACGACGACGCGATCCTCGTTGCTGTCGCCGTCACCCTCACGCCTGGCGGCGCGGATTGCCCGGGCAATCCGCCACTGGCGATGGAGCTCACGCTGCCGGAACCGCTCGGCGGCCGGCCCCTCCTCGATGCGGGCGTATTCCCGCCGCGCGCGGTGACAACCGAAGATCCCGGATAACCAACCCAACCGCGCGCGGGTCTCCCGCCGTAGACAGGGCGTGGAAGTGGTGACGCCAGTGCTCCACGCATCGAGCCGAGCTCCCGAAGCCGCCGACGCCTTTGCCGACTGGGTGCGGCCGCACCTCCCGGCTATGGCGAGGCTGGCCGCTCGGTTGTCCCCACCCGGCGATCGTGACGATGTTGTCCAGGAATCCCTAACCCGCGCGTGGCGCAAGCGTCACCAGTACGATCCGGACCGAGGGACTCCATCCGCGTGGCTGCTCGCGATCACCGCGGACCAGGCTCGACAGGCTCGGCGGCGCCGCCGCGTCGCCTGGTTCACCGGCGATCTACCCGGCCGCGTGCGGTCGACCGACGCCTCGGTAGACGTCGAGTTCGCCGTTGCGAAGCTGCCAACGCGGCAGCGACTTGCGGTCGACTGCTTCTACTTCGTCGGCCTCTCCGTCGCGGAGACGGCGGCGGTCATGCGCTGCTCGGAGGGCACGGTCAAGTCGACGTTGTCCGACGCCCGAACCCGCCTCAAGACGATGTTGGAGATCCGCGAATGAAGGACATCGAACGCATTCTCCAGGACGCCGGAGAACGCTGGCGTTCGGCACAGCCAGAACCTCCGGCAATCGCCTCATCCTCGTTCGTGGGCTCGCCGCGGACCCTGTCGTTCTCGGTGGCCTCGGCTGCCCTGGCGGCGCTTGCGGCGGTTGTGATCGTCGCCGTGGCGAGCCTGCACTCCAGTGGCCCCGGCATGACCGGAGGTGCCGCTCCTGCCCCGAGCGCTGTTCCAGGCGAGGCGGCGGCGAGCCCCTCCGAGCCCGGCTCGACAACTCCCGTATGCGCCGTCACCAAGCCCGTCCCGGCGTTCGTGCCGCCCGAGGATGAGCTGAGGGATCCGCCGCCCGGTCACCAGTGGTTCGGGCGGGCGGCACTCTACACCGCATTGGATCCCGTGGGCGAAGTCTGGCGTGGCCTGCCCGAAAGTCCGTCCGGGTTCACGCAGAAGACGGTGTGGTGGAGTGCCGACTGGCCACCGGACGAAGAACCCGAACCCGAGATCTACGTCACAGGTGAGCGGCTGGACGCACCCGGCACATTCGAGTTCGGGCCCGGGACGAACGCCACGGCGCCGGGCATCGCCACCGCGATGATGGTAGGCATCGACGTGCCGGCGCTGGGTTGCTGGCGGATCACGGCAACGTACCGGGATTCATCCTTGTCTTACACGGTGCTCGTCATCGACGAGTGATCGGTCCGCTCGACTACGCTCCCGCGGCGGTCAGGCTGTCGTCGAGGATCG
>JBKKCW010000339.1:0-3525 GCA_046712485.1 Candidatus Limnocylindrales bacterium | reverse complement strand
CTCGTGGACGGCACACAGCGCCACGTACCCGGGCTCATGGTGGAAGTCGTGCGCATACGACGCGAGGACGCGGTCCCATTCGAGCGCGCCGGGCGCGATCAGCGCAGCGTGGATCCCGCGGGCGACGCAGCTTCCGGCGCGCGCCGGTAGTCGTCGCGGAGCAGGCCCATGACGATGACGTCGACGTGGCGGCCGTGCTTGACCTGGTGCTCCCGCAGTCGGCCTTCGACGACGAATCCGAGCTTCTCGTAGACATGCCTCGCGCGCTCGTTCGTGTCGACGACTTCCAGATAGATCCGCCGAAGGCCAAGCACGTCAAACCCGTATTCGATCGCGAACCGGGTGACCTGCGTGCCGACGCCCTGGCCCCAGATCGCCCTGTCGCCGAGGAGGATCCCGAATTCCGCGGTTCCGGCCCCAGGGTCGATCCGATAGAGCGCTACGTGGCCGATCGCCTGGTCGTGCCCGTCGGCGACGACGAAGAACGCTTCGTCGGGCGCGCTACGGTGGTGTTCGACCCAGCGCATGAGGTCGTCGCGTGACCAGGCCCGCGTCGTCCCGGCCAGGAGGGCGGCGATCTCGGGGTCATTCTTGATCGGCAGCAGGGCGTCAACGTCGCGTGGCTCCGGCTTCCGGACCGTGACCGAGCCGGTCGGGCCGTTCCTATCTACCATCGCGGTCATTGTCGGTCCCGGCCGCCGAGCCGGACAGGCCACGGGGCGCCAGTTCGAGGTCGTCGACCTCGTCGATGTCCTGGCCGGGCAGGACGCCACGCGACAGCACCACGTCCCGCACGGTCATGGCCAGGATCCGAAGATCGAGCCCTACGCTGACATTGTCGACGTACCAGACGTCGAGCTCGAGCCGCCGGCTGAACGGGATGGTCTGGCGACCCTGGACCTGCGCCCAGCCCGTGATCCCCGGCCGCACCTCGTGACGGCGCGCCTGCTCGGGCGTGTAGAGCGCCAGGTATTCGGGTAGCAGCGGGCGCGGGCCGACCAGGCTCATCTGGCCGAGGAGCACGTTCCAGAGCTCTGGCAGCTCGTCGATGCTGGTCCGGCGGAGGAAACGTCCGGCACGCGACAGCCGCTGCTCGTCTGACCGATACCAGATCTCCCCAGCACGTGGCGGTCGCATGGTCCGAAATTTGACGATGCGAAACGGCCTGGCGCGGAGACCGGGTCGCTCCTGTCGGAAGAAGATCGGCCGCCCCAGGCTGCGATACACGGCGAGCGCGGAGATGACCAGTACCGGGGACAGGATGACCAGCCCGACCAGGGCTCCGACGATGTCCAGCAGCCGCTTGACTGCGAACGTGCCTCGACGGCCCATCACTCGATGATCAGGTTTGGCGGCAGGTCCTCGGGCTGCGGGTAGGTGGGCCGGAGGTCGGCCAGCGTGTCGGCCAGGATGGAGGCGACCGCCAGGTCCCGGAACCACTTCTCGTTGGCGGGGATGACGTACCACGGCGCCGCATCGGTTGAGGTCTTCGTCAAGAGGTCGTCGAACGCGGCCTGGTAGGTGTCCCAGTGTTTCCGCTCCTCGAGGTCGCCCATCGAGAATTTCCAGCGTTTGGTCGGATCGTCGTAGCGTGCCTGGAACCGCTTGCGTTGCTCGTCCCGATCGATCGACAGGAGGAACTTGACGACCGTCGTCCCGGTCTCCGTCAGCAACTTTTCAAACTCGTTGATCTGCGCGTAGCGCCTGGACCAGACACGCCTTGGAACGAGCTCGTGCACGCGAACGATCAGGACCTCTTCGTAGTGGGATCGGTTGAAGATCCCGATCTCACCCTTCTTGGGGACCCGCTGATGGACGCGCCAGAGGTAGTCGTGCGCGAGCTCCTCGGCCGACGGCACCTTGAACGACGTGACCGGACAGCCCTGGGGGTTGAACGCCGTCATGACCTTCTTGATCACGCCGTCCTTGCCGGCACTGTCGATCCCCTGGAGGACGACCAGGACCGCCCGCGATGCCTCGGCCCATAGCCGGTCCTGCAGGTCGGTCAGGCGTTCGAGCTCGACGGCCAGGAGGTCCCCGGCGGTCGCCCTGTCCAGCCCGTGGGTCTCGCCAGGGTCGAGGCCCGCCAGTCGAGCCCGACGAGCGGGCTCGACGCGCAGCCGCTCGCGGAGGTCGCGTGCCGATGTCACGCGCAAACGCTAGCGCATCGCCGGACATGAAGAGAGGGCGACGGTCTGGTCGCCCTCTCACTCGGGATCTGGTCGCGGCTACTTCTTGGGATCCGCGTCCTTCTTCGTGCCTTCGATGCACAGGTGGCTGAGGCCATACCACTTGCCGTTCTTGGCATTGAGCGGTGAATGCAAGCCTTCGGCCGACTCCACGCCGGGCGACCACGCGTACCAGTGGTAGTTGGGGCCACCCTTGACGACGATCGAATCGATCGTCGCGCCGCTCGTGGTGAAGTTGAACGTCGGGCCTGCGGCGGTGTCAACCAGCGTGATCGTGATCGTGCCGCCGTCCGGCAGGTTGTACGTGCCAGCCTCAACAGGATCGATCTTCAGCGAGCCGGCGGGACACTGATAGTTGCCGGCGAACGTTCCGCCGGGTGTTGGGACCGCTGCCGTAACACTCGATGCGGCGAAGACGGCCAACAGCCCAACAGCCGTCAAAGATGCCGAGAGTCGCTTGAACATGGGCACTCGCCCTCCCTCCCCGGAAGAATGGTTTGGTGGGGTTGAAAACCCCTCGATCCAGTCTGGGGCAGTTGGGCCCGCGTGTACAGGACTTTTGTACCAATCTCGCACAGGACTGTTGACGGCGGGCAACGGCGAGGGTTGTCCGTTGCAGGACCTAGGGGAGGGGGCCTGCCTCCTCCACCTCGGCCAAACGCAGGCCGTCCGCGGTCGTGCCAAGGTCGATTACGACCCACGTCTCGTTGTTGGTTTCGTCGGTTTCCTCGAACTCGTCGTTCGGATCGGCGATCTCGCGGATCCGGTACCGACCGTCCTCGAGTCCGGTGACATCGATGCGTTCGTCCAGCAGGTACCACGGGTACTTGTCGCCCCAGCCGATAGAGAGGCCCATGCGTACACGGGTGTCGAAGTTCCCAGCGCAACCCCTTGACCCCCAGTGTTGATCCTCTGGCGCGCCATCGAGGCTGAGCCGATACCCATCCGTGTCGAAGAAGCAGAATCCTTGCTTCTCCAGCCGCCCCAGGACTTCCCCATCGAGCGTTTCGATCTGGTGAACCTCGACCTGCCTGACGTGCCAGTGGTTGTGGCCGTCGCCGCCGTAGATGAGGCTGCCTCCGGTTGGTCTCGCCGAGTAGCCGCCGGATGCTTCTTCGATCCATTGCTCTACTGCCCAGTCCTCGCTTCCGAGCCACTGCCGCCGGGCACGAACGATGAGATCGCCTTCGCCGATGTTGACGATGGTGGCTCCGAAGCGAAGATGCTCCGTCCCGATCTCTGTCGTCCCGACGGCGATGTCTTCGATCGGGCCCATCGCGAGATCGGGCAGTAGCGGGTTTTCGCGAGCGACCAACGGCCCCGGCGAGTCGTCCTG
>JBKKCW010000338.1:0-2761 GCA_046712485.1 Candidatus Limnocylindrales bacterium | reverse complement strand
CGGTGCTTTCAATGGCCACGGTGTCCAGAAAGCGGCGCGAGTAGAGCTTGAAGTTGTTGGTCGGGTCGTGCGTTGGGACGCCGGCAAACCAGTGCAGCGTCAAGCCCGCGATCCGGCTGAGGAGTCGCTTCACCGGCGGACCGCCGACCTGGCGCCCGCCCGGCATGTACCGCGAAGCCGCCACGACATCCGCGCCATGCCGCGCGAGGTCGACCATCCGATCCACGATCTGAGGCTCGTCCGAGCCATCCGCCATGGAGATAACGATGTACGGTGCGGTCGTACCGGCAATCCCGGCCTTCATCGCGTTGAGGACACCACGGCCGAGATCGTTTCGGAGTCCCCTGAGCTCCGGCAACTCAGCGGCGAGGCGATTGATCACCGGCACCGTTGTGTCGCCGTCAAAGTCATAGACGACAACGAGCTCGTGCGGCGTCCTTACGCCGCGCGCAAGGCCCCGCAGGATGGGCTCGACGGCTTCGCCTTCGTTGTAGACGGGCACGACGATCGCGAGCTCTGCGCGGTCGCTCACCGCCCTCGTTCACCGACGAACAGGGTCTGCTTTCCCATCAGCCACCAGGCGGGACGAAACGACAGGTACGCTCGAACGAGTGCGGGCAGTGTCGGCAGCCGACCCTTGGTCGAGTAGGGAATGAATCGCGTTACGAGGTCGACGGTGCTCAAACCAGCCAGCTCGGCCGCCTCGAGCAGGCTGCGTTCGGTCAGGGCAACGCGATGGTCGATGAAGTCCCAGTACCTCGGTCCGACGAGCCGAATGTTCGGCTGGAGGACGATCACTCGGCCGCCATGACGCAGCAGCCCCGCCGCGATCCGAAGCTGGTCGATCACCGCATCACTCGTCTCGAGGTGCTCGAGATAGTTGCTCATGAAGATGGTGCCGAAGTGATCGGCCGGGAGCGCGTCGGCGAGTTCCAGGCCGGAAGCCTGCACGAACCGAACATCGGGTGGCAACACGTTCGACATGTCCCGAATATCGGTCGCCCACCGCTCGCGAGCGCTTACCCAACGAATGAAGTGACCGCGATCGCACGCCAGGTCGAGGACGGGCGCGTCTCGATCGATGTAGCGCTGCAGGTACCTGACGATCTCCCGCCAGACGGCATCCTTGGCGCTGATCTCACGCTCATCGAAGCGGGCTTCGTACAGCTCGGGCAGGAGCCGAGTCACAGCCTCCCGACCTCGGCTTCGGCCCGGATCCAGGGGATGACCTCATCGAGCATGGCATCGAGCGATGTGGTGGCCTCGAACCCGAGCAACTCGCTCGCCTTGCGGACGTCCGGGATTCGCTGTTGCACGTCGTGCTCGAACGGCGGGTCGCTGACGTAGCGGAACGGTCGCCCGTCGGAGTGGATCTTGCGCCAGATACACTCGGCCAACTCGAGCACGGTCGTGGATGCGGCGGTCGACAGATTGAAGTCGTCGTTGACCGCGGCCGGCGACTCGATCGCCAGGCGGATGCCACGGGCGAGGTCGCCACCGTACGTGTAATGACGCACCTGATGTCCCTCGCCCAGGATGTGGAGCGGATCCTGGCCCTTGAGCACCTTGAGGACGAGGTCCGGGACGACGTGGCTCAGGGCAAGCTTCACGTTGCCGCTCATGATGTCCGTGTCGCGGAGTGCCCGGCGTTCGCCGATCCCCACGCAGTTGAACGGCCGGACGATCGTGTACGGAAGCTGATACTGCTCCCACGCCCCCTTTGCGAAGTACTCCGACGCGAGCTACTGGAAGCCGTAGGTCGACACCGGCGGGGGCGAGGTCAGCTGCGCGCCTTCGGGGGTCGGGAAGACCGTCGCCGACTCGTACACCATGGACGAGCTGACAACAATGATGCGTTCGAGGTGTCCGTCGCGGTGCGCGGCGATCGCGGCATCGAATGTCGACGCGAGGATTCGTTCATTCTCGGCAAGCAGGTCGTAGGCGAATTCGTGGAAGTAACTGATCCCACCGATCATCGCCGCGGCGGCCACGACCTGGTCGCAGTCGGCGGCGAGCTCGCGCATGAGCCGCGCGTCCTTGGCATCCCCTTCAACGAACCGATAGCGCGGGTGATCGTCGTACGACTTGGTCAGCCGCCCGTACTTGCTGAAGTCATCGAGGCCGATGACGTCGTGACCCGCTTCGAGGAGCTCCGGTACCAGGTAGCCGTTGATGAAGCCGGCGGCTCCCGTAATCAGGATTCGCACTAGAGCTGGATCCCCTCGCCCAATGCGCCCCAGACATCGACGACGTCCTTACCGCCGACCTGGAGGCCGCGGTACTGACGGTGTGGGGCGCCCAGAATCAGGATGTCGCTCTCGGCAAGAACCCGATCGAGTGGCACGAGTCGATCGTCGATGACGTACGGATCCGTGGCCAGGACATCGGCGCCGGACCAGCGCAGGAGCTTGCGCAGCTTGTAGCTGAGCGACGCTCTCGGATCGTCGGATTCCGCCTTGAACGCCATCCCGAGGATGCCGACGCATTTGCCCTGCAGTCCACCGTAGCGACGTTCGAGTGCCGAGACGATGTACGCGGGAAGGCCCTCGTTCACCTGCATCGCCGCCTGGCCCATTGGAAAGTGGTCCGTGGTGAATGCGGCCAGCTGCATCGCATCCTTGAACAGACACGGACCGGCAGCGAAGCCCGGGCCTGGCAGATCCGCCGCCCGTGGGTAGTCCTCGCGGATAGCCCGCAGGATGTTCGTGTAGTCCATGCCGGCCTGGTCCGCGATCATGAAGAATTGATTGGCGACCGCGAA
>JBKKCW010000337.1:0-17727 GCA_046712485.1 Candidatus Limnocylindrales bacterium | reverse complement strand
GTCGCGCTCGAGCCCGCCCCCCACCAGATCCGATCCCGCAGACCGGGCGAGAAAGGCTCGAGGCGCAGCAGGCCGGGTGGGTTGGGGAACATCGGTCGAGGGTTCGGTTGAGCGAAACCCTCGCCCTTCAGGAGCTCGAGGAAGACCTGTGTGTGGCGCCGCGCCATGGCGCCGTCATCCTCGCCTTCCGCGGGCTGGTAGCCGAAGTGGCGGTATCCATCGATCACCTGCTCGGGCGAACCCCGGCTGATCCCGAGCTGGAGACGGGCTCCGGCGATCACGTCGGCCGCTCCGGCGTCCTCCGCCATGTAGAACGGGTTCTCGTAGCGCATGTCGACGACCCCGGTGCCGATCTCGATTCGCGACGTCCGCGCGCCGATGGCAGCCAGCAGCGGGAACGGGGAGGCGAGCTGTCGCGCGAAGTGGTGGACACGGAAATACGCGCCATCCGCGCCGAGCTCCTCGGCCGCCACGGCCAGCTCGACCGACTGGAGCAGCGCATCTGAGGCCGAGCGAACCTGCGAGTACGGGGAATCGGACCAGTGGCCAAACGACAGGAACCCGATGCGCTTCACCGAGGCAGCTTACCTGTGCTGCGCGCGGGCGCGAGAAGCTCACATAGAGTGGGATCGTGCTGATCATCGTGCCTCCGTCGGAGACGAAGCGGCCACCGCCGCAGAGCGGGCCACCCGTCGACCTCGAAACGCTGTCATTCCAGGAGTTGACATCGATGCGGCGCCGCGTGCTCAACGCGTTGGTCGCGACGAGTGCGAGCCCCGATGCCTTTCCTCGGCTGCGGGCGAAGCTCTCGATGGCGCAGGAGATCGTGCGGAACACCTGGCTCCCGGAGGTCCCGACGCTGACCGCCGCCGACGTCTACACCGGTGCGCTCCATCAGGGCCTCGACCTCGCCAGCCTGACTCCTACCGAGCGAGAGCGAGCCAACAGACTGATCGTGATCACCTCACCGCTGTGGGGCGTGGTGCGCCCCGACGATCGGATCCCTCCCTACCGGATGGACCTCATCAGCCGGGAAGACCTGGCGGCCATTCTCGGTGAGCGCTGGCCGGTCAGCCTCGCCATCCCGGGGGAGGGGAGCAAGTCCGCAACGCTGACCCTCTTCGCAGAGGACTAGGCCCGCCAGGGGCTCATCGATGTCGACGACGGGGACGACCTTCCGGCTATCGCGTCAGCCCGCGGTGCCGATGAAGCCGAACTCGTCGTTGCCCAGCGCGTCTCGCGGACATGCCTCGGTCTGGACCTCCCGGAGGTATGCCTTGTAGAGGCCCAGCAGCTGGACACCGTCGTCGAAGGGCATCGCTTCGACATCGGCGGTGCCCGCGGAGATCTCAGCCGCGACTTGCTTCTTGATCGCATCGACGGCGTCGTCGCACCCCGATATCCCGTAGTCACTCAACTTGGCTTCGTCCAGCGCGGTCGTCGTCCTGAGGCCAGTCAAGAACGCCACGGTGCCAGGCGCCGCATTGGCAGCGACGGCCAGGACGGCGTCCCAGGGCGTTCGGGCATCGAAATAGGCCCACTCCAGGCCCACCTCAGAGCAGCTGTACGTGGCCTGCCCGCCGTTGGCGTCGAGGAGCTCGAAGGCCTTCTCCGAGGTCGCCTGGTCCGCGCTCGACAGGTCGCCGAGCGTCCCCGTTGCCGGGCAGCAAACAGCTTCGCCGCGAACTCGAGCGCATGCGGCGGATCGGACGAGGCTAACGGCATGACCACGTGCTACGCTGTGGTCCACAACAACTGCTGTGGAGTCAGAGCCGTGGCCAAATCAAACCTGACGCTGCAACTCGACGAGGAAGTGATCCGGCGCGCACGGGTCGTCGCGGCGAAAAGAGGCACTTCCGTCAGCGCCCTCGTCGCTCGTGAACTGGCCGAACTTGCCGATCAGGACGAACGGTACGAACAGGCGCGCGCGCGGGCCGAGCAACTGATGGCCAAGGCCAAGCCCCGCGGCGGCCGAACGTGGACGCGCGACGACATCTACGCCGGGCGCCTGGATCGACATGGACGTCGCTGAGCGGCGAGCGTTCGTGAACACCAACGTCCTCCTGTACGCACACGACGCCTCGGAGACCGCCAAGCAGCCCCTCGCCAGAGCCGTCCTCCAAGAGCTCTGGCAGCACCGTAGCGGGGCGATCAGCAGCCAGGTGCTCCAGGAGTTCTATGTCACGGCGACCCGGAAGCTTCCACAGCCACTTTCGCGCGTCGAGGCCCGGGAGATTATCGATCTCTACTCCGCGTGGCCGGTGATCACGATTGATCCCAGCGCCATCCTCTCCGCTACGCGCATCGAGGAAGCCAACCAGGTCTCGTTCTGGGACGCCCTCATCCTCGAAGCCGCCAGAATCGCAGGCGCCGAGGTCCTCCTGACCGAAGACCTGGGGCACGGCCAAGTCATCGAAGGCGTTCGGATCGAGAACCCGTTCGCCGAGGTCGCAGGGAACGGTTAGGCCGGCCGACAAGTAGCCGCCGCGAGCGTCACGCGCCGAAGGTGGTCGGGGAGGGGAGTGCCGTCGTCGAGGAGGAAGAGCTCGACCACGGCCATCGTCGGGAACCCGAACTCCTGCCCTAACCGGACGGCGTTGATCCGAACGATCGCTCGGTCGTCCGCCGTCCGCACTAACGCCGCGAACGCGTCGATGAGATCGGTCTTGCCGGTGGTCTGCTTGGCGCGCTTCCGGGGTCAATGACCTGACGCTGCGTGGTCAACATCATGTCGGGCATCTCGAACTGACCCACGACGACTACGCTGTGACCATGGCCGATGACACCCGGGTCGATCGCTGGCTGTGCGCGGTTCGCCTCGTCAAGACCCGACCCATCGCGACCCAGCTCTGCGAAGGAGGCCACGTCCGGGTCAACGGCAACCCGGCAAAGCCGTCGACGAAGGTTCGCGCGGGCGACGTGGTGCACGCGCTGATCGCTGAACGGGAGCGCATCGTCGAGGTCGTCCAGCCGATCGAAACGCGCGTCGGCGCGCCAGTCGCCGCCACGTGCTACATCGACAACAGCCCACCGCCGGTGATCCGAGAGATCGCACGCGGCATCAAGGCGATCCGCGGGCAGGGCCGCCCAAGCAAACACCTTCGCCGCGAGCTCGAACGGATGCGGCGGGAGGGTCGCGGCTGACAGCCCCAACTGGCCGGTCGCTTCCACGCCCTAATGTCGGCGCTGATGGCGGACATCCGTCGCGACATGACCGAGCTCCTCCGGCGACGGGCCATCCCGTCGTGGTCCTCCAATACGAGCAACAAGTTGAGTGGCATCGGGATCGGGAGGCTGAAGGACGCGGCACGGCTAATCGCCTACCTCGGGATGAGACCGCGAACGCGCGGATATTCGGCTGGCGGGCGCAGCCAGACATAACTTACATTATCGGCAGTGACTTGGGCCCAGAGCAAGGCGCGCACGAGCTACAGGTCGAATGGGTCGGCCGTTCGAATGAGCTCACCGACTCCCCGTCGCAGGCGTTCGTCGCGTGTGAGCAACGAAGCATCCAGACGCACGGCCAAAGCGACGTATTCGGCGTCGTAGGTCTTCGCCCAGCCGAGACGTTCGGCAATGGCCCACGCCTCCTTGAGCAAGCCTGCCTGATCGTCGGATGGCTGGATTGGCGCCTCAATGAGGTCATCGAGAGCACCACGTCCGAGATCCTTGCTCAGAACGCCGCGCCAGACCTGTTGATGAACTGCGGCCGCGACTTCGGACCACAACAGTGGTGGTGCGTGAAGCTCATGCGCCTCTAGAGCCTGGAATCCCCGCGCCGACGCCGCGATGTACGCGGCTGCGCTCGCATCAATCACGAGACGCACGGCGGACTCAATGCCCGGCGCGGTGCTGCCGGATGACGTCGACCCAGTTGGGCATGGGTTCGCCGGTTCGAGTCTCGCTCCACCAAGCCGGGGCCGGAACCGTTTCACCCAACTCGAGCTGCTCGAGATCGCGCTCGTCGATCACATGTTGCGTACCGATCTTGGAAGCCTTGAGCTTTCCTTCACGGATCCATCGGCGGACGGTTTCGGGGTTGCGGCCGAGCCGGTGCGCGGCCTGGGGTACGGTCAACATTGTTGCAGCATACTACAACACCACTTCACCCCTCACGCTGCCTGGTCCGCCGGTAGAACGCGGAATGGCCTGCCTGCCTTGTCGCGCAGAGCTCGAAAATGCCGTTCATCCAAGGTCAGGACGTCACGAACGCCATAGCGCTCTGCGAGGACGACCACGGAGGCGTCGGCGATCCCCACATCGAGGTCATGGAACTTGTCCAGCACTTCGACGGCGCGCTGAATGTCGGCTGAGGTGAACGGCTCGAGTTGGTACACGCCGTTTCCCACTTCAACGAGCAACCGCCTGGCGGCGGCCCGTGAGACTCGCGTGCTCACCATGTAGTCCAGCTCAGCGAGAACGAACGGCGACAGACATCGTGGTGGGACGGCCGCACGGAGGGCGCTTACGGCGGCTTCGTGGCTTGGTTGGGCGGAGTCAATGACGGCAAGCAGGCCGGACGCATCCAGGAGGATCACGGTTCGCCGAAGCCCTGGAGATACTCGTCAAAGCGCTCTGCGAGGTCCGACTGACCGCTGTCGAAGAGTGGAATTGTCGGTTCGGCAACCTGGTGGCGAGCTGAAACCTCCTCCACGCCTTCGCGGATCAGTTCGGCCTCACTGCGACCGGAGATCTCGGCTGCCCGGGCGAGCGCGTGCTTCTGTGCCGACGTCAAGTACACGGTCGTCTTCTCCATGCCACCCATTCTACCATACGTCCAGCTGCCAGTAGGCGAAGCCGATGACCTGGAACAGCGCTCGCGGGCTACACTGCGCCACGATGAGGCCGCCAGGCCTGCCGCACCCACGGGTCTCGCGGCGGCGGCTTGACAGAGGAGCATCCGTGTCGACAGTTCGCATCGCCGTGGCTTCGACGCCGCTGACCGCGACCCTCGAAGCGGCTGTCCCGGCCGCGATCGCTGCCATCGAAGAAGCCGCTCGGCAGGACGCGCAGATCGTCTGTCTGCCGGAAACCGCGCTGCCGGGCCATCGTAGCCAACGTCGCACGGTGCAGGAGTACGACGCCGCCGCGCTCGAGGACGCCCTCGCACAGGTCGCCGATGCGACACGCGCCGCCGGCCTCTTGGCGATCGTCGGAATGGAACGCCCCACGATCGCCGGTCGCGAGATCGTCGCGGTCGTCCTCGATGCCGACGGCGCGACCCTCGGTGTCCAGCCCAAGACGCAGGTCGACCTGACCGAGGAGCCCAACTACGTCCCCGGCAGCGGCCGCCACGTCTTCACGGCGGCTGGCCTGAGCTTCGGAGTTGCGACCTGTCACGAGGCGTTCCGCTATCCGGAGATCAGCCGGTCGCTTGCCCTTGCCGGGGCGCAGGTCATCTTCGCGCCTCATTACCTCACCACTGACGACGGCTCACTCCCCTCTCGTTGGTGCGACGCAGCCAACCCGTTCCACGAAAAGGCGCTCCTCTGTCGGGCGCTCGAGAACACGGTCTACGTCGCAGCTGCCAATGTCGCCGGGCCCGACCAGGGATCGATCACGGGGGTCATCGCGCCGGACGGCACGCTGGTGGCGAGCGTCGACTACGGGCGCGTCGGCGTTGCCACCGCCGACATCGATCTGGACCTGGCAACGGGCGAGCTCGCGCTGCGCTGGGCGCCCGAGCGCAATCTCTTGCCCGCGGGCGCTCGGGCCTGATCGGGCGCCGGCTCGTCGGTGTAGCGAGCGCGGATGGTTCACTGGGAGCGGCACGCGAGGTAGACATAGAGCGGCAGGTCGAGCGCCACGTGCCACGCGATCGGGATGAGCAGCGAGCGAGTCCGGAGCGTGATCACGCCGGCGAGGAATCCGCCGATGCCGAGAGCGAGCATCAGCAGGATCGGCGAGCCACCGACGTCCACGCCACCGTGGGCGATCCCGAAGACGATGGCCTGGCCAATGGCGGCGATCCACGTCCCCGTCACGCGCGACGTCCAGCCGAGCAATGCGCCGCGATACGACAGCTCCTCCATGACGCCGTTGGCCAGCGCGAATACGAGCGCGGGCACGAGGAAACCCGGCCGGCTCAGATCGAGCGCGAAATCGCCGAAGAACGGCCGCGCCAGCCACGCTCCGAGGAGGAGCCCGATCGGCCCGAGGATCACGGCGCCGGCGACCGCGAGGCGCACGACCGCCCGGGCCGGCCACCGGAGCCCGAGATCCGAACGACGGGCGCGCAGCACGTAGGCCAGCAGCACAAGGCTGCCGAGTGCCAGCGCCGCCTCGGCCGCCCGCCACACCACCGGCGGTGAATCGAGCTCGGTGCAGTCGGCACCCAGCGGATCGGCAAGCGGCGCGGAAAGGAGGCCCCAGCACAGGTTGACAGCCACCGGGATCGGCGCCGCCCAGGCCCAGCGGACGGGCGCTCCGCGACGCATGGCCACCGCAAAGCCGGCGATGAGCGCCACGAGCACGATCGGCCTCGTCATCGGCACGGCCGCCGCGAGTATCAGGAGGCCGAGCGGGACGCCCGAGCGGGCGGCGTCGGCGAGCTCGCTGGGTAGTGGCCGTCGTCCACGGATCACCCGCGAGTGCCCCCCCCGAGCCGTCAGGTGTTGCTGCCGGTGATGACCAGGAGCGCTGGGCCATCCGGCGGCGGGATCTGCTCGAGACCCGCCCACGCTGCGGCCGCGGCGCCCTCGACCGTCACGCCCAGCTCGTCGGTCAGCACCGTCTGCGCGGCGTGGAGCTGCTCCTCCGTGACGAGCAGCATGTCGTCGACCCGCCCGGGCATCAGCGCCACGGCCGCAGGGATCGCGATCCGTGTCGCGATCCCGTCGGCGTACGTCGCGGCGGCCGGCGTGTCGATCGGGCGGTTCGCCCGCCAGCTGAGCGTCATGGCCGGGGCGCCTTCGGCCTGGACGCCGATCACGCGACAGCCAGGCAGCCCGGCTCGAAGCCCGGATGCGACCCCGTTGATGAGCGATCCGTTCCCGACCGGGATCAACGCGACGGTTGGCGCAGGCAGTACTCCCGCCGCGACCGCATCGGCGACCTCGAGCCCCATTGTCGCCGCCCCGGTCGCGATCCGGACGTCGGCGCCATCGGTCAGGTGTTCGGCGTCCCTCTCTGCCGCGTACGCTTCGGCCGCGACGCGAGCGTCGTCGAAGTCCCCCTCTACCCCGTACACGGTCGCGCCGAGTGCGCGCATCCGTGCAATCTTGGCCCGGTTGGCGTTGCGCGAGGTGAAGACGACCGCTCCGACCCCGAAGGCTCGCGCGGCATAGGCAACGCCCTGGCCGAAGTTGCCCGCCGACTCGACGACCACTGCCCGTGCTGGGCCGATCCTCCCCTCCTCGAACAGCGCGCGGATCGCCAGCCACGTGCCGCGGCCCTTGAAGGAGCGGATGGGGTTGACCGTCTCGACCTTGACGATGACGGGGAAGCCGGCGCGTGCCGAGAGGCCTTCGTGGACGAACTGCGGGGAGTCGAGGAACACGGGGTCGATCCTCGCCCGAGCGCGACGGATAGGCTCGAGGGCGAGGGCGTCCTGGTCGGCAGTCACCTGGCGATCATGCCACGGCCAACGGCGCTCCCGGCAAAGAAAAACGCCCGAAGGAACTGCCGGTCCGTAGTCAACGCCGCTGATTTGCATCCGCGACGCTGCTTGCGGTCCAGAGCCCCTTCGAGCAAGGCTTACGATAGCCGGCCATCAACCGCCTGGCTACGGAGTTATCAACGACTTTTGTCGTTCGAGGCCGCCTGCGAGCGCGTTGTCCACACCTTGTCCACGACGAGGGCAGTCAGGCCCGTTGATCGAGCTCCAGCGCCCAGTCCCCCACCCCGATCGACGGATCCGCCAGCGTCTCCCAGACTGGTACGCCACGGTCGTCGACGGTCAGGACGCGTATCGCCACGTCGCCTTCGACCTGCCACGTCGTCGCGTCCACGCGCTGATAACGCCGCATCGAAGCACGAACGCTCAGGTCGTCCCCGACGACGACCACGGGTACGTCGGTCCCCTGCCCAATCGAGACCCATCGGCCGAGGCCGCCTGCCGTGACCGCACCGGTGACCGGCAACGGCTCGGCCTCGATCTCGTGCTCGGGGCTCCACGGCAGCGTGAGGTGCCGGACCCCGTCGCAGGTGATCGCGTTCCCGTGCAGCGCCCCATCGCGCTCTGGGTGAAGCGTCAGCAGCCCGCTGGTGCTCGCGACCTCGAGCCGCGCCGGCCGACCACCGATATCGACCTCGACGAGGAGCGAGGCCACGAGGGTTCCTCGACGGCTCGTCGTCGCGCGCCAGCGCCGTCCGCGCCGGCCGTCGGCGATCGACCAGACGATATCGCTCCCGTCGGCGAGGGTCGCGGCACCCGCGCGCCGGACGAGCGGGCTCATCGCGGCAGCGGTGCGACCTCGTCGGTGGCTTCCGTGAGGCTGGCCGTCCAGCGCGTTGCGGTTGCCTCGAGCTCGCCGGCGAGGGACGGCGCGACACGGCCACGGACGCGGACGTCGCGCCCGCCGTACTCGAGCTCGATCGTGCCCCGTTCTCGGACGCGGGCCAGTAGCTCGCCGGCGGCGTACGGGATGGCCACGTCGACGTCGACCCACAGCGAAGCCAGCAGCGCGGCGATCTCGCCGCGCAACGCCGGCATACCGTACCCGGTCAGCGCCGAGACAAAGACGGAACGCGCGATCGCGGGCGCCGGCACCTCGCCGTTGCGCGCCGTGCGATCGACGAGGTCCGCCTTGTTGAACGCGACCAGCCGTGGTTTGTCGCCCGCGCCAAGCTCGTCGAGCACGGTCTGTACCGTGTCGCGGTGTTCACCGAAATGGGGATCGGAGGCATCGACGACCTCGACGAGCACGTCGGCCCGGTTGACCTCGTCGAGCGTCGCCCGGAATGCCTCCACGAGCTGGTGCGGCAGCTTGTGGATGAACCCGACGGTGTCGGTGAGGATCGCAATCTGGCCGTCGCCGAGCTTGACCTGCCGGCTCGTCGGATCGAGCGTGGCAAACAGCTTGTCCTCTGCCCTTGCTGCCTCGCTCCCCACGAGCGCGTTGAGCAACGTGGACTTCCCGGCATTGGTGTACCCGACGATGCCGACTGTCGGCCAGAGGCGGCGGTCGCGGCCGCGCGCGGCGGTCGCTCGTTGCTGACGGACCTGGTCGACCCGTTCCTTCATCTTCGCGATCCGCGTCCTGATGATCCGGCGGTCCGTCTCGAGCTGGGATTCGCCTGGTCCGCGAGACCCGATACCGCCCTGGGTCCGCGACAGGTGGGTCCACAGCCGGGTGAGCCTAGGCAGCTGGTATTCGAGCTGAGCGAGCTCAACCTGGAGCCGGCCCTCGTGGGTCTGGGCATGCAACGCGAAGATGTCGAGGATGAGCCGGCTGCGGTCGATGACCTTGACGTTGAGCAGCTCCTCGAGGGCTCGCTGTTGCCCCGGCGACAGTTCGTCGTCGGCGACGAGTATGTCGAACCCGGTCTCGCGCTTGGCCGCGGCGAGCTCCTCGGCCTTGCCCTTGCCGACGTACCAGTTTGGGTCGACATGGCGGCGGTTCTGCCACTCGGCACCCACGACCTCTGCACCGGCGGTGGTCGCAAGGTTCGCGAGCTCGGCCAGCGAGTCCTCCGCGGACCAGCCGGCATCGTCGCCGGTGTCGACCGCGACGAGGAAGGCCTTCTCGGGGACACGTTCGAGCTCGATCATCTGGTGCATCGGCATGGCGACGTAGTGTAGTCGTTCGGGCCGGGCTGACCCTCGAAGGGTGCCTGCAACCCGCCGCGGCGAACACTGGATGGCATGGGGAGGTGCGACCAGGCCGCTGACCGTCAAGGTTCAGACGACGGGCTCATATCGGCAGCTGTGGACCGTTACGCGGCGGAGAGGTCCGATTAGGGCGTCGCTGATCGGCGATTCGACCTTGGTTGAGCGTGGGTTCTGGGCCGCTCCCGCTCGATGGGGGGCCTGGCGCTCCGTATTGGTCTGTACGTGCCGTTATGAGGCACGTGTCGAGACGAGTCGCCGACGTCAACAACGTTCGCACGTCAGGGGCTGCTCATCGGTGCCGGGCCGCCGACCGCAGGGCCGACCAACGCCGTCGCCGCAGCGGTCGGCAGCCGGTCGGTTGCATCGAGCCAGTTGATGCCAGGTTCGGAGCGAAACCAGGTTCGTTGACGCTTGGCGAACGCCACATTGCGTCGCACATCGAGCTCGATCGCCTGCTCCGGGTTAAATGCCCCGTCCAGAACGCTCCAAGCCTCGCGGTAGCCGATCGCGGAGAACGCCGGAAGCGAGGGATCGAAGCGCTCGCGGAGGGCGCGGGCTTCCTCGATGAGACCGGCGTCGAACTGGGAGCGCGCGCGGGCCGTGATCCGCGTGGCGTGTTCGCCCGGCTCTACCGTGAGCCCGAGCCAGACCACGGCGCCCGGATACCCTCGGGACGCCGGCGGGAGACCGTCGCCACGGAGCTCAGCCATCTCGAGCGCCCGGACGACCCGGCGCGGGTTTCGAAGCTCGACCCGGCCGGCAAGCGTCGGGGCCAGCGCTTGCAGGCGATCGGCCAGCGGCGCGAGCCCGCCTGCGACAAGCTCGGCCTCGAGCCGAGCACGGACGGCGGGATCAGCGGGTAACGCATCGGTGTCCAACCCACGCGCGACCGCGCGGAGATAGAGTCCGGTGCCGCCGGCCATGACCGCGACGCCGTCGGCTCGGCCGAGCTCGCGGAGAACTGCGCCTGCGTGCTCGACGAAGTCGGCCACGCTGAACGGCTGGTCAGGATCGACGAGGTCCAGGCCGTGATGCGGGACCCGTGCCCGATCCGCTTCCGTTGCCTTGGCCGTCGCGATGTCGAGGCCGCGATAGACCTGGCGTGAATCGGCCGAGATGATCGCCACGGGCCGGCCCTCCGCGCGGATCCATTCGCCGAGCCGGATGGCGAGCTCGGTCTTGCCAGTGGCGGTCGCACCGGCGACGACGATCAGCGGAGGCGCGGTCACGACCCGACGAGCGCGCCTCGCAACGCATATGGGCCGGCATGGTCGATCCGGACCATCACGGTCCGGCCAACGAGGGATGGGTCGCCTTCCAGGTGGACGAGCTTGTTGGTTCGGGATCTCCCGGACAGCCGGCTCGCGGCCGGCTCGTCTAGGCGGGCCTTCACTGGCGGCTCACCGTGCTCGTGGGCTCGCGGCGGGTTGACCGCGTCCACGAGCACCTCCACGTCGCGGCCGACCCAGGCCACATTTCGTTCCTGGCCGATCGCTTCCTGGAGCGCCAACAGCTCGATGAGCCGCCGGCGCTTGACGTCGGCCAGGACGTCGTCGGCGAGCCGCGTGGCCGGCGTGCCGGGCCGCGGTGAATACGCCGCGGCGAACACCTGGTCGTAGCGGACAGCCTCGAGCAGGGTGAGTGTGTCCTCGAACTGGCGCTCGGTTTCGCCGCAGAAGCCCACGATGATGTCCGTCGAGATGGCGATCCCGGGAACCGCCGCGCGGATCCGGTCGAGCCGCTCGAGGTAGTGCTCGATCGTGTACTGGCGGCCCATCCGCCGGAGGACTGGATCCGACCCTGACTGGACCGGCAGATGGAGGTGCTCGCAGACCGAATCGCATGCGGCGAGGGCATCGATCAGGCGGTCCGAGAGGTCCCACGGATGCGAGGTCACGAACCGGAGGCGCCCGATCGCCGGATGGCCGTCGGTCGTCCGCAGGCCGTCGATTGCCCGGATGAGCTCAGCCAGGTCGGGTCGCCCGACCAGGTCGAGTTGGTGTCCGGCCCAGCGGGCGCCCGTCACGTGGCCGAACCGGGGATCGGGCGGGAGGTCGTGCCCGTAGGAGTTCACGTTCTGCCCCAGAAGCGTCACCTCGCGGTAGCCGGCCGCCGCGAGGGTACGGGCCTCGTCGAGGATGTCGTCAAACGGCCGGCTCCGTTCGGGGCCGCGGCTGAACGGGACGATGCAATAGGTGCACGTCTTGTCGCAGCCATAGATGATCGGGAGCCAGGCGGAGATTGCCGACCCCCGCGCCACCGTGCCCGCCCCGACGGCCTGCGCGCGTGTCCCCGACAGGTGATCGGCGACGCCGACGATGGTCCGCCCAATTGTCGTCGTCGCCCCGACCGCCCCGATCGGCGCCTGGGCAGAGACGAGACCCAGCCGATCGACGAGCTCGGGCTCCTCGTCGGGCCGCAGGAACAGGTCGACCGCCGGGTACCGACGCTGGAGGCCCGCCCGGTCCGGTTCCCGAACCGAGCACCCGGTCAGCACGACCCGCAGCCCTGGGTTGGCCTGCTTCAACCGTTTGAGCTGACCCTGGCGACCGATGACCTTCTGCTCGGCACCTTCCCGGATGGCGCAGGTGTTGATGACGATGAGGTCGGCCGTCTCGAGCGCCGCGGCCTCCTCGCAGCCTGCGCCAAGGAGCCGCCCCGCCATCTCCTCTGAATCGCTGCGGTTCATCTGGCAGCCGAGCGTCCAGATGTGGAACCGTGGCAGTACCCGGGTGTCGGGCAGGTACTCGCCGAGGCGCTCGTCCTGGGGGGCAATCGGGGCGCGCGGTACCGCGGGCCGCCCTGGCAGCGGCATCTCGAGCATCGGGAGGGTGGGGCGCCGTTTCGGTGTCTCGATCACGGTTCGGTCATGGTACGCGAGAGGTCCGACGAACCGGGTACGCTTTACATGTGGAACTGCTCACCAATCCCGAGACCTGGGTTGCGCTTGCGACCCTGACGCTCCTGGAGATCGTCCTCGGTATCGACAACGTCATCTTCATCTCCATCCTGGTCCAGCGTCTGCCGGCCGACGTGCGCGACCAGGCCCGGCTCATCGGCCTCGGACTGGCGATGGGTATGCGCATCCTCCTGCTCCTCACCATCTCCTGGATCATCGGGCTCACGCAACCGCTGTTTGAGCTCGCCGGCCGAGCGTTCTCGATTCGAGACCTGATCCTGATCGGCGGCGGCCTGTTCCTGCTCTGGAAAGCCACGACCGAGATCCACGAATCGCTCGAAGGCGAGGAGGCGCACGCGCCCACCGCGACAAGCGCCACGTTCCGCGGCGTGCTGATCCAGATCGTCCTGCTGGACATCGTGTTCTCGCTCGATTCGGTGCTCACGGCTGTCGGCATGGTCGACGAAGTCCCGATCATGATCGCGGCCGTGATCATCGCCGTCGGCGTGATGTTGTTCGCCTCGGGGCCACTCGCGAGGTTCGTCCACGCCCACCCGACGGTCAAGATGCTGGCGCTGTCCTTTTTGCTCCTGATCGGAGTCACCCTGATCGCGGACGGCCTCGGCCTCCACATCCCCAAGGAGTACATCTACGCCGCGATGGCCTTCTCGGTGTTCGTCGAGGCGCTCAACCTGCGGGCGCGGCGCCGGCGTGTGCCGGTCGAGCTCCGCCCCACGTTCGTCAAGGACGAGGCGGACCAGGTGTCACCCGGCGCCTGACAGTCTCAGGCCGGGTCTGACAGCCGGCCGATCCGCGAGACGACCGCATCGCCGACGCCTGGCGGGACCCACAGCTGCGCGTGCACCTGCGCATAGGACCCGGTATCGCCGTGGTAGTCCGAGCCCCCTGTCGGGACGAGACGCAGACGATCGGCAACCGCGCCGACCGCGTGCACCGCGTCCTGATCGAAGGAGCGGTAGTAGACCTCCAGGCCTCCAAGGCCCGCGTCGACGAGTTCGCGGAGCACGTCCCCTCGCTCCGGCGCCTCACGGAAGTGCGCCAGGCTTGCCAGGCCACCGGCGGCCCGGATCAAGGCAATCGCCTCGATCGGGCCCATACCGAGCCGAGGCACGTACGCCGGGCAGCCGTAGCCGAGCAGGCGGCGGAAGGCGTCTTCCACGCTCTCGGCGTGACCCGCCGCCATCAGCGCCCGCGCGATCGTCGGCCGCCCGAGGGCATCGTTGCCGGTGAGCACAAGGCTGGCAACCTGTGCGTCGATGTCGAGCCCGATCTCCCGCAGGCGATCGACCGTGCGATGGAAGCGGATGCGGCGCTGATCGCGTTGCAACGCGAGGGCGGCCTCGAACGTCGCATCGTCGGGATCCATACCAAATCCCAGGATGTGCAGCTCGCCCTCCCAGAGCGCCAGATCGCGCGTGACGAGCGCGTTGATCTCCACACCCGGGATCAGGGTCACCCCGGGCGGCACACCGTCTGCGCCCATCACCTCGTGGTACCCGGCCAGCGTGTCGTGATCGGTGATGGCCAGGGTGGTCACGCCGACCGCGGCGGCTGCCTCGACCAGGGCGGCAGGATCCAGCACACCGTCCGATCGGCGGGTATGTGTGTGCAGGTCGACGGTCGAAGGCGCCGGCGGCAGGACCGGATGGGCGATCGGCGCGGGATCGTGGCGTCGGCGCCGCAGATCTGGCGGCGGCCCGGGCGGCCCCGGCACTCAGGCCTCGACGAGCCGCTGGATCCGCTCGATTCCCAGCGCACGACCCGTCGCCGGATCGATATCGATCTGGAGCGCGTTGAAGATGACCGCGCCGCTTCCGACCTCGAAGCGAGTGGGCAATGCGTTGAGGAACCGGGGCAGGACAGTCCTGGGATCGAACCCGATGACGCTCCAGATCGGCCCGGTCATGCCCAGATCCGTCTGGTAGGCGGTGCCGTTGGGGAGGATCCGCTCGTCGCCGGTCACGATGTGGGTGTGGGTCCCGGCAACGACGCTGACCCGCCCGTCGAGGTACAGGCCGAGGGCGTTCTTCTCCGACGTGAGCTCGCAGTGGAAGTCCACCAGCCGTACGGGCGGCAACGGTTCGGACGACTCGTCGAGGAGTCGGTCGGCGTCCGTGAAGGGGTTCTCGATCGGCTGCATGAAGGTGCGGCCCTGCAGGTTGATGACCGCGATATCCGTCCCGTCGAGCGCCTGGTAGGTGCCCCACCCACGGCCGGGGACCTCGTGCGTCCCGTAGTTGAGAGGTCGCAGCACTCGTTCGCTCGTCTCGAGGTACGGGTAGATCTCGCGTTTGTCCCAGATATGGTTGCCCGACGTGATGACGTCGACTCCCGCGGCAAGCATCGAGTCGGCGGTCGAGGGGGTGAGACCCATCCCGCCGGCAACGTTCTCGCCATTGGCCGTCACGAAGTCGATCCCGCGCTCGTCGCGGAGCGCCGGGAGCAGCCCTTCGACCGCGATGCGCCCCGGCTTCCCGATCAGGTCGCCAATCATCAGGACGCGGCAGGCTCCGGGAGGGCGCGACGCGTTGCCGTTCGGGGTATTCCCGAGGCGCGACCGGCCGATCGAGCCTCGCGCGACGTCGCCGGGCCCCGCTATTTCGCGTGGTCCGCTCTCGTGCGTGATATGCCCTCCTCCGACAAGTAGCGCGGCGGTCCAGCCGGGACCAGGGGCCGGACCGGCATGGCGCTCGACTCGGAAAGAACCCGGGCGCTGCAAGAGACTTTACCGGTAGGCGCGCTCTGGTGGCCGCAGCGGCGCGCCACCCGTTCGCCCTGACCCGAGACGATACCGAGGATGGGCGGCTCGTGGTCCTCGCGCTCGACACAGGCGAGCTGCACGACCGTCATGGCGTGGCGGTGGCGGCATACCGGTCCCCGTCGCAGGTACTCGCAGCCCATACGCCGGCGCCCGTCGCCATGGCCCGTTCCTGCGCTGCGCCCAAGCGATCCGCGTAGATCGATGCTGTGCCGCGATAGACAAAATGAACAGCCCAGCCCTGCTCGATCATCCTTTCAGCAAACAGGTCGCCGTTTGCCAGGATCACGTGGGCGAGGAGGCGATCGAAACGATCGCGAAGGTCCTGGGTCGGGTCCTCCTGCAGGAGGATCTCGTCGCCAGGAGCGAGCAGCGCCTTGGCCGCGTCGGTTGCCTCTTCCGCCAGGCACTCCACTTGCGTGCCTGGCTGGCGGCTCTCGGGGCTATCGAGACCGATGATCCTGATCCGTTCATCGATCCCTCCCACAAGCGCGTGGATCGTATCGCCGTCGACCACGGTGATGACTGTCGCTCGAACGCCGGGAGATGGCTGGCCGCTGGCCGGCGGCGACCCTGGCCGATCGAGGCTCCCCCCGGGTGATTCGGAATCGACGGCCGGGGATGACTCCGACGGCTCCTTGGCGGACGGTTGGGGCAGGGTCGTAGGCGCACCTTGGGCGCTTGCGCCGTTCTCCTCGGGCGCGCTGACCGACGGGGAGATGGCGGATGCCAGCACGGTCACAACCGCCAGGGCTGCGATCGAACCGATAGCGCTCCGCCGACGTCGGCGCGCGATGAATGTGGTGTCCGTGACCTTGAACGGAGGCGCATGCGCGGTGGCGGATGCTCCGGCTCGGGACCGAACGCCGATCAGGCGCTCACCCATTAGGCCGATCAAGGCGAACAGGACGGCTGCAATCAGGGCGGCGCCGTCGCGAGTAACCATCCACGCCCCGAACAGGAGTCCGCCGAGCCCGTAACTCACGGTCCTGGGGTTCCGCTTGAGCCATTGCTCCACGGTGGGAGTGTAGGACCGGGCCCTGACAGGTGATCGACCTACGCCCGCGGGGTTGGTCGGAAGGGCGCTCGGGACCGGGTCTGACCCAGTCCCGGGCACGCGCTTGTCGCAGGCGGGTATTTGTCCTAGTCAGAGAGCGACTTCAGGATCGCTAGTACAGTCGCTTGCGGGTGTGTTCGTTGCGGCGAGTGCGGAGCGTCAGCGATCGTCATGACCCGATCGGCTCCGAGCAGCTCGCGGAACTCGGGCACTGCGCCATCCGGGACGAGCCCGTCGGCCGATGGCTCCGCGCGGTGGCGCTCTTACTTCGCGTACTCCACGGCCCGCGTCTCCCGGATGACCGTCACCTTGATCTGGCCCGGGTAAGTCAGCTGCTCCTCGATCTTCTTGACGATATCCCGAGCGAGCCGGCTGGCCGTCAGATCGTCGATCTCCTCCGGACGGACAAGGATCCGGACCTCGCGACCGGCCTGCACTGCGAACGAACGCTCCACACCGCCGAAGCTCTCGGCGATCGCCTGCAGGTCCTCGAGCCGCTTCACGTACGTGTCCATCGACTCGCCACGCGCGCCCGGGCGCGAGGCGCTGATCGCATCCGCGATCTGGACGATCGGCGCCTCCAGACAGGTGTATTCGACCTCCTGGTGATGGGCCGCGATGGCGTTCACGACCTTGGGCGACAGGTTGTGTCGCTGCGCGATCTGCGCGCCGATGGCCGCGTGCGGGCCCTCCACCTCGTGATCGACCGCCTTGCCGATGTCGTGAAGGAGGCCGCCCATCTTGGCGACCTGGACATCGGCCCCGACCTCGGCCGCAATGATCGCCGCGAGGTGGCTCGTCTCGACCACGTGGTTGAGCACGTTCTGGCCGTAACTGGTGCGGAACTTGAGCCGGCCGAGGGTCTTGATGACGTCCGCGGGAAGACCTGGGACGCCGGCGTCGTATGCGGCCTGCTCGCCGGCCTGCCGCATGACCACGTCGACCTCCGCTCGAGCCTTGGTGACAACCTCCTCGATCCGGCCGGGATGGATCCGGCCGTCGGCGATCAGCTTGGTGATGGCGAGCCGGGCGATCTCGCGCCTGACGGGGTCGAAACCGGAAAGGATGACCGTCTCGGGGGTGTCGTCGATGATCAGGTCGATGCCCGTCGCCTGCTCGAGGGCTCGGATGTTGCGGCCCTCACGGCCGATGATCCGGCCCTTCATCTCGTCCGAAGGCAGGTGGACGACCGAAACGGTGTGCTCCGCGGTATGGTCCGC
>JBKKCW010000336.1:0-3963 GCA_046712485.1 Candidatus Limnocylindrales bacterium | reverse complement strand
CCGGTCGCGAAGCGTGGGTCGCAGGTTCGATCGGGCCGCTCGGCGCGCCAAATCGCGAGCTGCTCCACCTCCCCGATGCCGAGGTCCGGGCCGCGGTGCGCGAGCAGGTCGATGGCCTCCTCGAGGGTGGCGCGGACCTGTTCTTCTTCGAGACATTCTCGCTGCTGCCGCACCTGCTTGCCGCCATCGACGAAGCGCGCCGGGCCGCCGATCTGCCGATCGTCGCCCACCTCACGTTCGGTGAGGAGCTGCAGCTGCCGGACGGGACGCGGCCGGCGGTCGCTGCGGGCGCCCTGGTCGCGGCTGGTGCCGACGTGGTGGGGGTGAACTGTGGAGGCGGACCGGAGGCGTGCGCAGAAGCGCTCGAGGCGATGGCCAGTGCGCCGGACGCCAACATCGTGCAACGTTCGATCCTGCCCAACGCAGGGCTCCCGCAGCGGATCGAGGGCCAGTTCGTCTACGCCGCCAGCCCGACATACCTGGGCGGGATCGTGCCCCGGTTCCTTGCCGCCGGCGCGGCGATCGTCGGTGGCTGTTGCGGGACGACTCCCGACCACGTCGCGGCGATGCGTCGTGCGATCGACGCCCTGGCGATTGGGCCCGGCCGCGTGTCAGAGCGGGTCGAGCGCGGCGACACCGGCACCACCCTCGCGACCCTGCCCGGCATCCCCCGCCACGCCACGGCCGAACCTCGAGCAGCGCTGAGCCCGGCCGCGGACGTGCCACCCCCAACGCGGTTGGCACGCTCGCTGGCGGCCGGGAAGTTCGTGATCTCCGTCGAGATCGATCCACCGCGATCGGTGCGGATCGAGCGGACGATCGAGGCCGCGCGGCTCCTGCGTGACGCCGGAGTCGACCTTGTCAACGTCAGCGACTCGGCGATGGCCCGGGTGCGGATGGGCGCGCTGGCGGTTGCGTTCGGGATCCAGCACGACCTGGACCTCGAGTGCATCGTCCACGTCACGACACGTGATCGAAACCTGATGGCGCTCGAGTCCGAGCTGCTCGGCGCCCACGCGCTCGGCGTGCGCGACATCCTGGCCCTGACCGGCGATCCGCCGCGAATCGGCGACCTCCCGTCGGGCACAGGCGTGTGGGACGTCGACTCGATCGGTCTCGTCGAGGTTCTCGCGAGGCTCAACCGCGGTGAGGACGCCGCCGGGAGCCCGATCGGACAGCCGGCCGCAATCACCATCGCCTGCGCCCTCGACCCGACCGCCGCGGACGCGGCGACGGAGTGGGACCGCCTCGTACGCAAGCTCGCGGGCGGCGCCCACCTGATCATGACCCAGCCGCTGTACGACATCGAACAGGTGGAGACGATGTTTGCCGAGGCTGAGCGACGGTTTGGCCCCGGCCGGTTCCCGGTCCCGTTGTTGCTCGGCGTCCTCCCGTTGCAGAGCTCACGGCACGCCGAGTTCCTCCACAACGAGGTCCCCGGCATCACGATCCCTGAAGCGGTGAGAGCCCAGCTGCGGGAGGCCGGAGATCGGAGCGCAGACGTCGGATTCGAACAGACGCTGGCCCTCCTCGACGAAGTCCGCGAGCGGGTCGCCGGCACCTACATCATGCCCAGCTTCGGTCGGTATGAGGGGGCGGCCGAGCTCGTCCGTCGTCTCCGCGCCCGGGAGGGCGTCCCGGCGTGACCGCTCGTCGCTCGCTCGGCGCGCTCGGAGCGCTCGTCTGGCTCCTGGCCGGGGCGATCGGCGGCGTGGCCGGCGCAGAGCCATCCCCACCACCCGGGCCGCCCTTCCCGGAGCCGGTCCACGGCCAGGCGGTCTACGACTACGCGGGCGTATTCCAGCCGGCGACGATCCGCAACGCCGAACAGATCATCGACGCCATCGAGTCGCAGACGAAGGCGGAGGTCGTCGTCTACACGCAGGGTCTCGGCCGCGACGACATCACGACCGACGAGGCCGCCGAACATGCGGCTGCCCTGATCGACGAATGGGGCATCGGCCGCGCCGGGGTCGACGACGGACTCGTGATCCTGTTCGACCTCGATACGACGCTCGAGCACGGGCAGGTCCAGCTCTATGCCGGACCGGGGTTCGCCGCGTCGTACCTGTCAACCGAGGAGCGCCAGGCGATCTTCGAGGAAGACATGCTGCCGCTGCTCGCGGTCGGCGACTTCGACTCGGCCGTCCTGGTGGCGCTCGCCCGGATCGTGTCGGCGACGTTCGAGGCAGCGTCGCCAACGGCGCCCGGCGAAGCTATGGCGCCCGGCGTCCCGCCACCGGGTCCGCCATATCCGGAGCCCGAGATCGATCGCGCCGTGTACGACCACGGCGGCATCCTCAGCGACCAGACGATCATCGAGGCAGAGGCGACGATCGACATCATCGAAGCGCGGACAGGCGCCGAGGTCGTGATCTACACGCAGAACACGGACGAGTACGACATCACCATGGACGAGACCGAGCTCCGGGCTCGAGCGCTGATCGACCAATGGGGCATCGGTCGGGCAGGTTTCGACGACGGGCTGGTCATCTTCATCGATCTCGAGCCCAACCTGCTCCACGGCCAGGTCCAGCTCTACGCCGCGCCCGGTTTCGAGGCCGCCTACCTGTCCAACGAGGAGCGACAGGCGATCTTCGACGACGACATGTTGCCGCTTCTCCTCGAGGCGGACTTCGACGGTGCGGTCGCGGTGGCGCTGGAGCGGATCGATGCCGCCGCGACACCCGAACACGCGGCGCAACTGCAGGCCGCGCGCCAGGTCAATGCCGTGCTCGGGTTGGTGGGCGCACCAGTCGCGTTCATGGGCCTGGCCGGGTGGGCATTCGTCAACTGGCGCCGTTTTGGCAAGGATCCGGTCTATCTCGACGATCCGTCGATCCTGATGCCAGCACCGCCGCCCGACCTGACGGCCGCCTCGGGGGCGATGGTCATGGACGGCGGCACGTCGCGGCGGGCGCTGACGACCGCCATGCTCGACCTTGCCAGCCGGGGCATGATCAGCTTCCGGGAGGACGGCGGCATCCTCGGCTTTGGCAAGAAGGTCGGCGTCGACGTCGCGCCTCCGCGAGGCGACGGGATCGTCGAGGCACAGCGCGCGCGCAGCACGCGCCGTCCCATCGGTCCCGCGGAGGACGTGGCCCTGCGCCACCTGCGGTCGCTGGGCGGAAGCGCCCACGGCGCCTACATCACGCCAGACGAGCTGCCCAAGTTCGGCGAGCACGTCGCGGCATTCGATGCCGCCCTCGAGCAGCACGTCGTTGCCCGCGGCTGGTTCAAGGAAGCGCCCAGCAAGGTCATGGGGCGCTGGGTTGTCAAGGGCGTCCTGGCCGTTGTCGCCGGGATCGTCGCGATCATCGGCGGCGCGAACATCCCGAGCTCCGGGTTGCTGCTCATCGGTGGTGGCCTGGTCGCCGGGGGCGTCATCGTGGCGGTCTTCGCCAAAGGCATGCCGGCGGTCACGATGCCCGGGGCGATGGTCCGGGCAATGCTCGCCGCCTACCGGCGGACGCTCCAGAAGACGATGGCCCAGGCTCGCTCCATGCAGCAGGTCGTCGACGAAGCGGGCCTCGACTGGCTCGATACCCCCGATCAGGCCGTGGTGTGGGGGACGGCGCTCGGGCTCCAGGACGAGATTGAGGCTGTGCTGTCGCGCAGCCTGGAGGATGTCCGCGACGGCAGGACGAGCGGGTACGCCCCCTACTTCCCGGCCTGGTACCAGGGCTCGAGCGGCGCGCCGCTGACCGCCGCGACGGCCACGGGCAGTGGCGGCAGCCTGTTCTCGAACTCGGGCGTCCCCGACATCGGCGGGATGATGTCCGCGCTCGGGACGATTGGCAACTCCCCGTCGTCGTCTGGTGGGAGCGGCGGCGGATTCGGCGGCGGCTCGTCGGGCGGAGGCGGCGGCGGCTCGGGCGGCGGGTTCTAGCCGGCCACCCCGAACAGCTCGAGGCAGGCGTCGAGGCCGTCGATCTCGATCGGCGGTCGCGGCCGCGACCGCCC
>JBKKCW010000335.1:0-7973 GCA_046712485.1 Candidatus Limnocylindrales bacterium | reverse complement strand
TTTCTGCGCCGAGTGCTCATCGCCATCCCCGTGCTGATCGGGATCACGATGGCCGCGTTTTTTGTCCTGTCGGCGGCACCCGGCGATCCGGTGCTCGCCCGGCTCGATCCGGAGGTGCTCTCGCGGTTGACGCCCGCCGACATCGAGCAACGTCGTCGCGACCTCGGCCTGGACCAGCCCGTCCCGATCCGTTATGTCCGGTGGCTCGGCGATGTCCTCCAGGGCGATCTCGGGTACTCGATCGTGAGCGGTCGTCCAATCGCCGCGGAGGTCGCGAGCCGCTTCGGTCCGTCCCTGACCCTGATGGTCGTCGCGACCGTGATCGCCCTGCTCGTCGGGATTCCGTTTGGCGTGGCGTCCGCGATCAATCAGTACGGCCGCCTCGACTACACGCTGTCAGGCTTCACCATCTTCATGATCAGCACACCACCGTTCCTGCTCGGCCTGGTGGCGCTGTACCTGTTCGGGGTGACGTTCAAGGTCCTGCCCGTGGGTGAGCTCTTCACGTTCGGCAAGGAGCACGACATCGTGGACCGGGCGGCCCACATCGTGATGCCGGCGATGATCCTGGGACTGGCGAATGCCGCTCAGCTGATGCGCTACACGCGCGCAAGCATGCTGGAGGTCCTGAGCAGCGACTACATCACGACCGCGCGCGCGAAGGGACTGTCAGGTCGCATCGTCCTGATCCGCCACGCCCTGCGGAACGCGCTGATCCCGATCATCACGATCCTCGCGTTCATCCTCCCCGAACTGATCGCCGGGGCAGTGATCACCGAGACAGTCTTCAACTGGCCGGGACTCGGTCAGCTGGCGGTGCGGGCGGCACGGGATCGCGATCCGGCGTTAATGATGGGCGTCGTGCTGATCGTCGGGACGTTCACCCTCGTCGCCAGCATCCTCGCCGACTTCGCCTACTCGGTCGTCGACCCACGGATCCGGTATGTCCGCGCCCGCTGAGCTCGTCGCCCCGCTGGATCCACGCCAGATCGTGACGGGCGAACACGAGAGCCTGGCCCGCCAATCGATCCGGCGGTTCCTGCGGCACCGCCTGGCGATCGTCGGGCTCCTGATCCTCGTGACGATCGTGTCGACCGCGGTCTTCCTGCCGCTCCTGGTCCCGCTTGACCCGCTCCTGACCGACTACGGCGCGATCCGGCAGCCACCCGGCGCGGGCCACCTCCTTGGGGCGGACCTGTCCGGCCGCTACATCCTCGCCCGTGTGGTCCATGGCACCCGGATCTCGCTCGTCGTCGGGTTCGGGGCGGTGGCGCTATACATGACCGTCGGCGCCACGCTCGGGATGATGGCCGGTTTCGCCGGCGGGATCCGCGACCAGCTGATCATGCGCTTCACCGACACGCTACTGGCGATCCCGCTGATCCTGATGTGCATCGTGTTCATCTCAATCGTGGGTCCCGGGCTCGTGTCCGTGATCGCGGTCATCGGGCTGCTGGGCTGGCCGCACACCACCCGACTGGTCCGGGGCCAGCTCCTGTCGCTCCGTGAGGCCGAGTTCGTCACCGCCAGCCGAGTCGTGGGCACGAGCGACCGCGAGATCGCGCTGCGTCACTTGCTCCCGAACATCCTCGGACCGCTCACCGTGGTCGCGACGTTCGGCGTGGCCCAGGCGATCCTGCTTGAGGCCTCGTTGTCATTCCTTGGTCTCGGCGTGCGACCGCCGGTCCCGAGCCTCGGCGAGATGATCAACGCCGCGACGGCTCCCTCCACGCTCCAGGACCTGCCGTGGGTCTGGTTGCCACCTGGCATCGTCATCGCCCTGTTGGTCCTGGCAGTCAACTTCATCGGGGACGGCGTCCGCGACGCGCTTGATCCCCGGTCGACGCGGCGCGGCTGAGAAACGGAGGAACCATGCTCCACGCCTTCATCGCCGGCCCCATCGCCATCACTGCCGGGTACTGGGTTCAAGTCGGCGTCGACACCGAGTCGGGCGCGCGTGTCGAGATCCGGCGGGTCGAGCACGAAGAGATTCCGGGCGCGCCAGCCGGTGTCGCCGGATGGCGGCTCATGCCGGTCAGCGAGGGGATCTGGCGGGCGGACCTGTTCCGGGACCAGGACGGAAACGTCATCTACCACTACCACCCGCAGTTCGAGAAGGGCGACGTCGGCCAACGGTTCTTCGACGATCGGCTGACCTCCGATCCGGTCGGCTTCGTCATGGACTGCCTCGGCGACCTGCGGGCGGTGCTCGAAGCGAGCGGCGCGGGGGATCTCGTCGACCGGGTGAACTATGCCGAAGTCGAGCGCTCGCTGCCAGCGATCCGCGCGGCAATCGAAGCCTCATTCGAGCCGGTCGCGGGCGCCAAGGACGCCCAGGGCGCCTAGGTGTAGCGGGCCCGCCCGCCCTCCGACGTCAGCTGGCCACTCCGGACGAGCTCGGCAACCTCGCGGAGGTCGGCGAGGTAAGCGTCCACGTAGGGCTCGTGCCCCGGTGACTGCATGTAACGCAGTGCCGGGACCGGGTGGCTGTCGGCGAACACGATCCAGCCGCGAGCCTCCATGCCCTTGCCGATCGCGTAGATGTCGAGCGACGTCGAGGTGACGGCGAACACGGACATGTGGGGCTCACCCATGACCTGGAGCCCATCGATCGCCTCGATCCCGTCCCACCACCGGCGCAGGTACTTCATCGTCCGGTCGGCACGATCCATGTAGCCCTGCTCGCCCAGGTAGGTCATGACCGCCCAGGCCGCCGCAATCGAACCGCCGGGTCGCGTGCCCGTCATCGACGGCGTCACGTACCAGTCGTCCGGCCGGACCGGGCCCCCGAACCGGAACGGCTGGTTGTCGAAGATCTCGCGGGTGCGCGACATGATCACCGAGGCGCCCTTGGCCGTGTACCCGAACTTGTGCAGGTCGGCGGAGATGGTCGTGACACCGGACACGCGGAAGTCGAACAGCGGGACCGGATAGCCGAGCTTCTCGGCAAAGGGCAGGAAGAAGCCACCGATGCAGCTGTCGATATGGAAGCCGATGTTCCGCTCCGCGGCGAGAGGTGCGAGCTCCTCGATGGGGTCGACCATGCCGAGCGTCAAGCTTGGCGCCGAGGCCACGAGCAGGACGGTGTTCGGGCCGACCGCGGCCCGGTACTCGACCTTGTCGATCTGCTGGTCGGCACCGAAACCGACCGGGATCACCCGGATTCCGAAGTACTGGGCGCCCTTGGTGAACGCCGGGTGGGCCGACTCGGGGACGACCATCTCGGGCTCCGTGATCTCCGGGTGGAGCCGCCGAGCACGGTCGCGCGCGGACTTGACGCCCATCAGGATCGACTCCGAGCCGCCCGAGGTGATGCTGCCGACGGCTTCGGGCCCGTGGAACAGGGCGGCGGCGTAGTCGATCACGTCGCGCTCGAACCGCGCGAGGCTCGGAAACAGGTCCGGGAGTAGGCCATTCGTCGAGAAGAACCGGAGATAGGCCTCCTTTGCGACCTCGAGGACGTCGTCCCCGGCCGGGTAATTGGTCCCGACCGCCATACGGCGCAGCCAGTCGGCGTCGCCGGCCGCGGCCTTCTCCATGATGGCGCGCAGCTCGGCGCGGGCGGTGCCGTCGTGGGGAAGGCTCACTCGCTCGCCGGTCGCGATGGTCACAATACCCTCCTGGTCGGATCGGCATGCCGATCGTCTAGCGGATTGTCTACAACCTACACCCTTGGGGGCGAACCACGTCCCCTGTTCACCCATCTGCCTCCCGGAAGACTTCGGCAAGCGCCACGACTGCCGACGACAAGGGCCGATCGAACCACGACCGCCAGACGTCGTTGGGGAAGGCGGCTCCGGTGATCGATCGGCCGTTGACGGAGGCCGACCAGGCGCCGGCCTCCATCAGCACCGTCGAGCTGTCCCACGGTGGGCTTGCACCGACCCTGCCCGTCGCGACGACTGGCGGGCCGAGCTCGCGCCAGACGACTTCGAGCTGCAGCCCGGGGGCGACGATCTCCGCCTCGAGCGCACCATCCCGGATCGGTGTGCGTCTGAACGCCGCCGGGACCGCGACTGCGTCCGGCTCGGCCATTGGCCAGGAGCGCGGACTGAGGCGCTTGCGAAGCGCCGCATGGAGTTCGGGCGTATCGCTGAGGATCGCCTCGTCGCCAAGGGTGGTTGACAACCGAACGAAACAGAGGTTGCCGCCCGGACCATCAGCCGCGTAGGCCACGCTGTACCAGCTGAGGACGAAGCTCGCGCCGCCTTCCGCGCCCGGCTCTCGAAGCGCCAGGACGAGGTGGTCCGCGATGAGGGCGAGTCGACCCGGGAGGACCGCCGCTACACCCATCGGGTCTAGAGCGAACGCCCGGCGCGAACGCCGGTCGCCAGGCCGCCGATCACGGCCCATTCGCCGTTGACCATGACCCGGTTGATGCCCGCCGGCCGAGCTGAGGGATCGGCCTCGGTTGCGCGGTTGCCGATCGTGGCTGGATCGAACACGACGAGATCCGCCGCTGAGCCGGGTGCAAGCCGGCCGCGATCTCTCAGGCCGAGTCGGCGCGCGGGCTCCGCGGTGATCTTCCGGACCGCCTCCTCGATCGCCAGGACCGCTCGATCGCGAGCGTAGAACCCCAGCACCCTGGGAAAGGTTCCGAAGCTCTTGGGCATCAACCCGTAGGCCCGATGATTCTCCGGATGGTTGGCGAACCCGTCGCCGATCGGGACACACAACGGGCTGGCAATCAGCCGGTCGAGGTGGCCCTGGTCCTTGATCGTCGGGGCGATCCAGAACTGGCCATCCTCGAGGACCAGATCCAGGGCGGTCTCCACTGGCGCCGTCCCGCGCTCGCGGGCGATCTCGCCGATCGATCGCCCGGCGAGGTCTGCGTTTTCGGGTCGATTGACCTTGCAGATGACCTGGTCATCCCAGTCCAGCATCCAGAAATCGGCGTCCGGGCCGGTCAGGAAATCCACGAGGCGGGCACGGGACGCCGGGTCGCGGATGACTGCGTCAGTGGCCTGGCTCCCGCCATCCCGAGCCCAACCGGGGAGCGACTGCACCCAGGCGCCCCCGCCGCGGTTGAAGATGGTCAGGTCGAACGTCACCTCGATCCCGCGGCGCCTCGCCTCCTCGAGCATCGCCAGCAGCGCGTCGGCCTCCCCGACCGGCTGGTTCGCTCGCGGATACATGTGGGAGATGTTCAGGATCACTCGGGCGCGCTCGGCCGTCTCGAGGGCCTCCGCAACCGACTCACGGACGTCCAGGCCTCCGTAACGCATGTGGGTGTGATACGTCAGACCGCTCTCCGCGGCCACCCTGGCGAGGGCAGCCAGCTCGTCGACGCCGGCGAACAGGCCGGGAGCGTACGAGAGACCCGTGGTGAACCCGCGTGCTCCCTGGTCGATCGCCTCCCGGACAAGCGAGCGCATCCGTTCGAGCTCGGCGGGCGTCGGCGGGCGGTTCGCGCCACCGACCACGAACCGGCGCAGCGTGTTGTGCCCGACGAACGTCGTGACATTCGTTGCCGGATGAGCGCCGGCAACCGCCTCCCGATATCCGCCGATGGTCGTCCAGCTCCAGTCGACGCCGGGGAAGGCGAAGATCGGCTCCTCGTCGATCATCCCCCGGAGGCTCTGTTTCGACAGGGGAGCCGCGGAGAAGCCGCAGAGGCCGACGGCCTGTGTCGTGATCCCCTGCTCGATGGCACTGAGACAGCCCGGCGCGCTCAGCAGCGACACATCCGAATGGGTGTGCAGATCGATGAAACCGGGTGCCACGGCGAGGCCGCCGACGTCGATGACGTAGGCGGTCGTCGAGTCCGGCAGCGCCGCCCCGACTGACACAATCCGGTCGCCTTGAATCCCGAGATCCCCACGCATCGGAGGGTCACCGGACCCGTCATAGAGCTGAGCATTGCGAAGAATGACGTCCATCAAAGGAGCGCATCAGCGCCGGATGTGACGTATCGATCCCAGTGGCCCCACGGCGCGGACGTCAGGACGAGTGTCACCGCGTCCCCGTATCGCCAGCCCCTGGCCAGGAGCCGCGTCACGGGTTCTCGCGCGACGCCCGGGATCCGCACTCTCGCATTCGTGGCGCCCAGTCGGGCGGCAATGGCGATCGAGGCATCGACCGCCGCCGCCAGGTCGGCGGGATCGAGCACTGCGACCGGGCCGATGGCTCCGTCGGCCTGGACGTAGGCATACCCGATGGACGTGGCGCCCCGGACCACGGTGAAGCCATGCAACCCCGGCACCGATCCCCAGAACGCGTGGTCCTCGGGTCGCGCGACGTCAAGTGTCGCGCGATCGATACCCGCGAGGGTATCGTTGCCCGGAAGGCCCGGTTCGAGGATATCCGTGGGTCCGGGCGCAGCCGGCCCGGAGAGCTCCAGCAAGGGCGTCTCCGGGAACATCCCGAACCGACCGTATAGGGCGTTTGAGGCCGGGTTGCGCGCATCCGCACCCACGGCCAGGAGGCTGCCCGGCGTAGCGGCTGCGAGAGCCCGCCGGACGATCTCGGCCCCGACGCCGCGTGCTTGGTATCCCGGGCGGACGTGCAGGGCCGCGAGGTACCAGACGCGTTCGCGCTGGATGGCGATGCCGAACCCTACAAGACCGCCGTCCACCTCGGCGACCCAGAACCCGTCGGGATCGCTCCGGAGGGTGCTCGCCCGGAACGCCATGAACCGGTCGGGTGGGTCGGCTAGTCGGTTGGGGGGCGCCCAGCCGCGCGTTCGGGCGAGGTGTCCGGCCGCCTCGAGGAAGACGTCGTAGGTGGTTCGCGAATCCCCGAGCACGGCTCGCCGAAAGGCGATCCCCTCGAGGGCATCCGGTGCGGCGATCCCGGTCACCACGCTACGATCAGCGGGCCGGCGACGGACGAACACACCGGCGACCCACGGAGGGTGGCGTGCCAGCTCAACGGTTCGAGGGCCGGGTGGCGATTGTGACCGGCGCGGGGCAAGGGATCGGGCGGGCGATCGCCGAGCGGTTGGCGGCCGACGGGGCCGCGGTCGTGGTGGCCGACCTGAATATGGACACCGCGGCTCATGTCGCCCAATCGATCGAGACAGCCGGCGGGCGGGCGCTCACGGTCCGGGCCGACGTGACCGACCCGGCCGATGCGGAGCGACTCGCGGCCGAAACGGAACGGCAGCTGGGCCGGATCGATGTGCTCGTCAACAACGCCGGAATCCTGCGTTCGACCCGCGCGGCGGAGGTCACAGCCGCGGAATGGCACCTCGTCGTCGATGCCAACCTGACCGGTGCGTTCCTGTGTGCCCGGTTCGCATACCCCGCGCTACGCGCCTCCGGGCACGGGCGGATCGTGAACGTGGCGTCCATGGCCGGGCGGGCGACGAGCACGCTCGGCGGCGTCCACTACACGACCGCGAAGGCCGGCGTCCTGGGGCTCACCCGCCACCTCGCGCGCGAATGGGCGCGCGATGGCATCACGGTCAACGCGATCTCGCCCGGGATCGTGGACACCCCGATGGTCCGAGGATCGACGGACCACGCGCGGATGGCCCAGGTCCTTGCTTCGATCCCGCTCGGCCGGCTCGCCGAACCCGCGGAGATCGCCGCGCTGATCGCCTTCCTCGCCTCGGACGAGGCGGCCTACATCACGGGCGCCAACGTCGACATTCACGGCGGCGAGCTGATCATCGCCTGACGCCCGGCCGATCGCGTCACGACCATGGTTGATCGAGCGGGCCGCCGAGGATCACGACGGACGGACCTGGCTCGGCGGTGGCCCGGGCCATGGCAGCCGGAAGCTCGAGGACGGACTCGATACGTTCAGCCGGCACCCCGAACGAGCGCGCGAAGGCGAGGAGGTCGGGGTTGACCAGGTCCGTGGCATAGGGCCGGCCATGGCGCTTGACCTGGTAGGCGGCGATCGAGCCGAATGCGGAGTCGTCGTGGATGAGCACGGTCACGTCCAGCTCATGGGCGACGGCCGTCACGAGCTCGACGGCCGTAAACAGGAATCCCCCGTCGCCACATGACGCCACGACCCGCCGACCC
>JBKKCW010000334.1:0-7161 GCA_046712485.1 Candidatus Limnocylindrales bacterium | reverse complement strand
CGCTTGGGTCTCCCAGCCCGGTGGCTCCCGACCTGTTGGCTTCTTCCTGATCCAATCGTCGAAGGTAGAGGCATACGAGCTGGGCTTGGCCGTCAACTGGAACGTGAGAGGGTCAAACAACGGCCGAACGCATCCGACCAGGGGCAACTGGCGCCGTCCGACGTCGATTGGATCGCTCGCGGACCACGATGAACGAAGCCGCCGGCCACGAACGTGCCCAGCGGGCTGGAGCACGAGCGGGCTGGAGCACGGGCGGGCTAGGGCACGAGCGGGCTAGGGCACGAGCGGGCTGGAGCACGGGCGGGCTGGAGCACGCTCGGGCTGGAGCACGAGCGCAGCAGCCGATCGCGGGTCCACAGAGCGGAACCCTCGCTACAGCCGGTGCGTCTCCAGGAAAGCGCGAACCGCCTCCGCGACCTGCTGGTAGCTCGTCTCCCCCAGGATCAGCCCGTAATGCGAGTGCGCCCCGAACGGTTCGTACGTCGCGCCGAGCCACTCCGCCAGCCGCTCCGAATCATCGAGCGGCACCGTCCGGTCGAGCCCGCCGCCGATGACAAGCATCGGCACGCCGGCGAGGTTCCGGCGATCCACCGGCACGCCGGACACCATCTGCCTGCGCGCCGCGCCGGCCTCATGTGGCTTCTGACCGAGCAGATGCTGGATGCGCAGCACGTCAGGAAGCGTCAGGTCGCGGTCGTCACGCAACAACTTCTCGGGCAGGGTCTCCCAGCCGATCAAGGCCCGGCCATAGACCTCGGGGATCTCGCGGAGCTCATGCGGTCGCGCCAGCGGACGGAGGTCGCGCGGCAGCTCGGAGCTCAGGAGGACCAGTCCCGAGGCAGGCATTCGCTCGAGCGCCTTGAGTGCAAGCAGGCCGCCCATCCCGTGACCGACGACCACAACACCGGCCCCGAACCGCTCCAGGGCACCGACAAGGTCCTCCGTGTATGTATCGAACGACAGGGTCGCGGGGTCCGCCGTTTGCGACCAGTGATGGTTTCGCAGGTTGATCGCGTGGCCCTCCCAGCCACGCGCGGCGAAGTAGCCCAGATACCGCTCCCAGGCCCACGAGCCGGCGAGCTCCCCGTGGACGAACAGGAGCGGCTTCCGACGCGACCGGCGTTCGGGCAACCAGGACTCGATGTAGATGCCTCGCTCATCGAGCTCCATCTCGTCCTTGCGGATCGGGCGCCCGTTGGTCGACGGGACGCCGGCGCGGGCGAGGATCTGCTCTGGGGTGCTGTCGGACATACGGCTCACCACTCGTGTGGGTTGATGACAAGGCCGGTCAGCGCCTTGGGGTAGAAATAGGTCGACTTCTGCGGCATGACATCGCCGTCGCGGGCCACGGCCGCGATCGCGGCGACGGGTGTCGGCTCGACCAGGAACGCCGCATCTGCGCCGTCGGTCGCGTGGTCGACTCGCTGGATCGCGTCGGACGCCGACTTCGCGTACACAACGGCACCTGCTGCCACTGCATCGGAGTCCACACCCGCGAGTCGCTCGAGGGCCACCCCGAGCAATGTCACGTCGAGACGCCGCTGAGCGTTGCCGCCGCTCGGCAGGAACGGCGCAATGGCGTCGGGCCGAGCCGTCAACACGGCTCCACCCGACCGTGTCCAGAGCCCGAACCGCCCGGCCCCGCCGTCCGCAAGACCGATCGAATCGAACACTTGGCGGAGCTCGTCGGCGGCGACGTCCCGCCGGACCTCGAACAACGAGTCCAGACCCGCGAGCAAGGCCACACCTCCGTCGTCGAGCCGGCGCACGATACGGTGCGTCGGCAGCACGGTCAGCGGCTGCGCCGTCGCCTCGAGGAACAGGGTGAGGATGTAGTCGAATGCCGGGTCCTGCTCGCACGACCGCGACATCCGCCGTTCGTCCCGATAGCGAAGGGCGGTCTCGTAGCGGTGATGCCCGTCGGCGATCGTGACCGGCCCGCTGCAGGCGGCGCGAAGCAAGGGTGCGACCGCGTCGGCCGATTCGCCGTCGGCGGGCACCGCCCACATCCGGTGACGAACGCCGTCCTCGTCGGTCAGGTCCACGTCCGCCCCGCGGCGCATGTTCGCGGCGATGACCGGCGTCCCGGAGCCCTCGGGATCGTCGTACAACGCGATGACCGGGCTCGTGTTGACCCCGGTCGCACGGAGCAGCTTGTAGCGATCCTCCCGCGCCACGGCCAGCGTCCGCTCGTGCGGCAGGACGCCCGAATCGGGCCCGAATGTCTCGAGCCGGAGCCGAGCAAAGAACCCGCGCTGGGTCCGCGTCACCTCCGTTCCGGGAACCCTGTAGGTCTGCTCGTAGAAATAGATCGACGGGTGCGGATCCTTGTGAAGCGTCCCGTCGGACCGCCACATTGCGAGGGTGCGCCCGGCTCGACGGTATCGATCGTCCGCCTCGTCGCCCCCCTCGGGACCGGGCAGGTCGAGCCGAACGACGTTCGCTGGATGCCGCGCCAGCAGTCGTTGGCGCTGCGGTTCATCGATCACGTCGTAGGGCGGGGCGACGACCGCTGCGGGGTCGGCGATGGTCGCGGTGTTGAAGCGAAGGGCACGGAAGGGACGGATCTCGGGCACGGGACCCTCAGGATGCGGCGCACGGCCGACGGCTCTCGGGACGCCTGCATCGTACGATAGCCGCCGCGCCAACGCCCGCCACGGTGCAACTTTCGGGGGAGCCCAGGCGTCCATGCTGCGTTCAGTCCCGTTCAGACCGCCATCCGGAGTCTTCGTGCGCCTCCGTCACTTCCATCACGAACCGATGTGCAACAGCCGACGAGCCCTCCGGGCACTTGCCACCCTGGCGATGGTCCTGGCCGCCATCGGTCCGGGCGCGTCGTCGACCGTCGCCGCCGAAGGGCTGACGATGGAAGCACGCATCCTGCTCAACGGCAACGCCCGGATCGGGTCCTGGATGGCCATCGAGGTCCACCTCGTCAACAACGGTCCGGCCGTCGCCGGCGAACTCCGGCTGGCCGGTGGGAGTCAGGGCCAGACCAGGTTCAGCCGCGCGGTGGATCTGCCGACGCAGTCGAACAAGACAGAGATCCTCTACGCACAGCCGCCGGCCTTTGGCAGCGAGCTCGAGATCATCCTCGCGTCCGGCGAGCAAAAGGTCGCCTCGACGAAGGCCAAGTTCTCCGTGCACGACACGACCCGGCTCGTCGTGGCCGTCGTTGCCGAGCAACCCGAGCGAATCGTTGGCAACCTGCATCTGCTGCCCAACCAGAACCAGGTGGCACCGCTCGTGATGAGCATCACCCCCGAGGACCTCCCGCAACGGGTCGAGGGCTGGAACATGCTCGATCGGATCATCTGGCAGGACGTCGACGCTGCCACCCTCAGCCCCGCGCAGATCGATTCACTCCGCCGCTGGGTCGCCGGTGGCGGCCGCGTCATCTTCGCCGGCGGGACCGCCGGGCCACGGTCGCTTGCCGCGATCCCGGACGTCCTGCTCCCGTACCGACCGACCGCGATCACCGATGTCGCCCCGGAAGCGCTGGTCGGGCTGCTTGGCGAGCTCCCGGGCGGCGCGACGGACCTGCCGGCCCTGTCCGGCGAGCTCACCGACGGGCGTGCCCTGGCCGCGGTCGGAGATCGCGTGGTCGCGGCCGAACGGGCGTACGGGCTCGGCCAGGTCACGCTCCTCGGCTTCGATCCGGCGACCGACTGGCTCGCAGAATCCGAGGCAACCGAGGGGTTGTGGCGGCGCTTGCTCCCGCCACGGACCTCCGGCGGCCTCGTCTTCGCGGACGACAACATGCTCGTCAGCGCCGTGTCGCAGCTCCCGTCGCTGGCCCTGCCGCCGATCACCGGGATGATCGTCCTGCTCGGCGCGTACATCCTGCTGATCGGACCGATCAACTATCTCGTCCTGCGCCGGATCGATCGTCGCGAATGGGCCTGGCTGACGATGCCGGTCCTGATCGTGGCGTTCACCGCGGGCGCGTTCGGCTTCGGCGCGGCCCTGCGCGGCAATGACGTCATCGTCAACGAGGTCGCGATCGTCAGCGGCGCCCCGGGCGCGACCGATGGAACCGCCCAGGTCTACGTCGGGATCTTTTCGCCCTCGCGCGGCCGTTACCAGGTCCGGGTCCCGGGTGGCGCCCTCCTCTCGTCCCCGATCAACGACTTCTTCGGCGGGCAGGGTGGCGTCAGCTCGCAGCTCGATGTCCTCCAGGGCGACCCGGCCCGCGTCCGCGACCTGGCCGTCGGCTTCGGGTCGCTGCGCACGATCCGGGCGGAGACACCGGTGTCGGTGCCGCTGATCGAGACCAACTTCCGGCTCGAGGACGGGAGGCTCAAGGGCACGGTCAGGAATCTTTCGAACGAACGCCTGGAGAAGCCGGCCGTCGTCCTGGGTGGCACCGTCGCGACCCTCAAGGACCTCGAACCCGGCGCCGAGGCGCCGATCGATGTCCGGATCGAGAACGTCCTGTTCGGGCAGTCGTTGTCAGACAAGGTCGTCGGTCAGGTCTTCTTCGGCGATGGGCGGCCGAATGCGGACACCGCGGCCCTCTTCATCCGCCATTCCATGGTGGACCAGCTCACCTACGACCCGATGTTCGGCTCGACCGGACAGCTCGCGAGCGAGGGGCCGGTCGTCCTTGCATGGGGTTCGCGCGATCTCCTCCACGTGGAGATCGAGAAGCAGGAGCCGCGCCGGCTGGGCAACGTCCTCTACTACCTGCCGACGCGGATGACGATCAGCGGCACGACGACGTTCCGCTCCGATCTCATCCGCTCGAGCGTCGTGGACTCCGATGCCGCCTTCTTCAACAAGGACCCGTTCAGCATCAACTTCGGTCGGGGCACCGCGACGATCGCCTACCGACCCACCGCGTTCGAGGGAACGCTTGCTGCCACGGAGCTGGCGCTCGCCCTCAACTCCGGGGGCGATACTGGACTCGCCGTGAAGCCGACCGCGATCGAGCCGCTGCCGTCCATCCCGCCGAGGTGTCCCAACCCGCCGACCCCCGAATGCGGGCCGATCGCGATCGACGGCCTGCCGGAGGTCGAGGTCTACGACGTGGTCAACCAGGAGTGGAAGCGGCTCCCGCACCTCTCGCCGGCGCTCCGCTACGCCGTGAAGGATCCGGCCAACTACGTCGACCCGACCACCGGGACCGTGCTGATCCGCTACGTCAACGACCGGCTGGAAGGTGTCGGGTTCAGCGTCGATCTGTCCATCACCGGAGCCGTCGAATGAGCGTCATCGTCGAGACGCACGGGCTCGTGAAGCGCTACGACCGAACCCTGGCGGTGGCCGGTCTCGACCTTGCCGTCGAACCCGGCGAGATCTTCGGACTCGTCGGGCCCAACGGCGCGGGCAAGACCACGACATTGCGGATGCTCGCCACGTTGCTCAGTCCGTCTGCCGGGCAGGCGGAGATCGATGGCTGGTCCGTCACCCGGAACCCCGACGAGGTCCGGCGCGTCATCGGGTTCATGCCGGATGTGTTCGGGGTGTACGACGACATGAAGGTCTGGGAGTACCTGGACTTCTTCGCCCGTTGTTACGGGCTGCCGCCCGCCGGACGACGCAGGATGATCGCCGACCTGCTCGAGCTCGTCGACCTGGGAGACCGTCGCGACGACTACGTGCAGACGCTATCGCGCGGCATGGAGCAGCGGCTGTGTCTCGCGCATGCACTTGTCCACGACCCCAAGGTGCTCCTCCTCGATGAGCCTGCATCCGGTCTGGATCCACGGGCGCGGGTCGAGCTCCGGGAGCTGCTTCGGGAGCTCCGGGCGCTGGGCAAGACGATCCTGATCAGCAGCCATATCCTGCCCGAGCTCGAGGAGCTGTGCACGAGCGTCGCGATCGTCGATCGCGGCCAGGTACTGGCCCAGGGCCGTGTCGCCGACATCGAGCGCCGCCTCCGTTTTGGGGCCGTGCTGCGGGTCCGGTTGCTGCTCGAAGGTGAGGCCCTCGAGGCCGCGCGAGACCGGTTTGCCGCCGACCCCGACGTGGCAGCGGTCTCGATCCTCGACGACGGCACGATCGAGCTCGGGTTTCGTGGCGACGACGAGGCCGTCGCTCGCCTGCTCGCCCACTCGGTCTCGGCTGGCCTGCCCATCGTCAACTTCGCCCGGGCCGCCAGTGATCTCGAGGAGCTGTTCCTCCAGGTCACGTCGCCCGATCGCCAGCCACGCGAAGCGGCCTAGGAGCACGCGATGAGCGACTCGACAACCAGCCCCGACATGACCGACGTGCCGGCGATGCCCGAGCTCGGGGCGTCGACGGCCGGCGTCGCCGTGCCGCGCCGATGGCGTTCTCCTGTGTCCGCCCTCGCTCGGACCTGGGGCGGGATCGGGGCGGTCGGCGTCAAGGAGCTCCGCGGCCGGATGCGTGGCCGGCGCGCCTTCGTCATCCTCACGATCTACCTGCTCCTCCTCGGCGGCTTCGCGTGGATGGTCGAGCTGATCATGGAGCGCACGTACTCGTTCGGCTTTGGCGGGAACGGATCGTATGCGACCGCCGCCATCGGTCAGGGCATCTTCGCGGCGCTGCTGATGCTCGAGACGCTCCAGGTCGCGTTCCTGGCGCCGTCCGCGACCGCGGGCGCGATCAGCATGGAGCGCGAGAAGCAGACGCTCGAACTCCTCGTCGTGACGCCGATCACTTCGCTCGCGATCGTCATCGGAAAGCTGTTCAGCGCGCTGGTGTACGTCTGGCTCCTGATTGCGGCGTCGATCCCGTTGACCGCCGTGGTCTTCCTCTACGGCGGCGTGGCACCCGAGGATGTCCTGCGCGGATATCTCGTCCTGGTCGTCACGGCGCTCGGCCTTGGAGCGTTCGGGCTGTTCTGCTCGAGCCTCGTGAAGCGAACGCAGGCCGCGACCGCGATCACGATCTTTGGCGTTCTCGTCATGACCATCGGGTCCGTCTTCATCCTGATCTTCTGGCAGGCGATGGCCACTGCCGACAACGGCCGCGGATCCGGCCCGATCAAGGGTGCCCCACCGCAGGTCATCGCCTACCTCAACCCGTTCCTCGCCCAGGTCGACGTCCTGTGCGGCACCGAAACCACGTTCGGCGGTTGGTGCTCCATCGAGAACAGCCTCCTCGGGGCCCAGAACATGGGGTTCGAGGGCGGCCCCGTTCCGGTGCCGATGCCGTTGGTCGATCCCGGGTTCAACCGCGGCGGCGGCATCATGG
>JBKKCW010000333.1:0-8095 GCA_046712485.1 Candidatus Limnocylindrales bacterium | reverse complement strand
TCCCGGCGCAGGGCTCCTCCCGGCGCAGGTCACCTCCCGGCGCAGGTCACCTCCCGGCGCACCTCGTTCTCCCGGCGCAGGGGCACCTCCCGGCGCACCTCGTTCTTCGGCGCAGGACAAATGCGTAGCGCGTTGTCCCGGAGACCACGAATCGCGCCGACGTTGCTTTCAGATTGCCCCGCGTCGAGTCACCCGACCCATGATCGCGTCAGAGCTCCCGCGGTCCCGGCGACTTCCGGGCCGGGCGGGCCCGGCTTCCGGGCCGGGCGGGCCCGGAATCGCGTCAGAACAGCGCGAGCAAGGGGTTAGGCGCGGTTTTGTCCTTTCCACGAGAACGACAGTCCACGAGAACGACAGTCCAGGAGAACGACAGCCCTCCCGGCAGCACGGTAGACGCGTTTGGTGCTGGATTGGCCCGACGCTCAGGCCGGGAGACTGACCTCGCTGAACGACGGCTCTGGCAATCCCGCCTCGGCGGCCAGCAACTCGGCCTTGTCGGTCCGCTCCCAGGGCAGGTCGAGATCGGGCCGACCAAAGTGACCATAGGCCGCCGTCTGACGGTAGATCGGGCGACGCAGGTCGAGCGCAGCGATGATCGATGCCGGCCGGAGATCGAAGTGGCGCTCGATGAGCGCCTGGATCGCCGTGTCGTCGATCCGGCCCGTGCCAAACGAGTCGACCGAGAAGCTGATCGGGCGAGCGATCCCGATGCCGTAGGCGACCTCCACCTCGAACCGGTCGGCGAGGCCTGCCGCGACAACGTTCTTGGCCACCCAGCGTGCCGCGTACGCCGCCGAGCGGTCGACCTTTGTCGGATCCTTGCCGGAGAACGCGCCGCCGCCATGGCGAGCCATGCCCCCGTAGCTGTCGACGATGATCTTGCGGCCGGTCAGCCCGGCATCACCCATGGGACCGCCGGTGACGAAGCGACCGGTCGGGTTGACGTGCATGACCGGGTCCACCTCGCGCAGCTCATTCGGGATGGTTGGCAGGATGACCGTCTCGACGATGTCCGAGCGAAGGCGTTCGGGCCGGACGTCCGGGTCGTGCTGACCGGACACGACCACGGTCTTGACCCGCGCGGGCACGCCGAACTCGTACTCGACGGTCACCTGCGTCTTGCCGTCGGGGCGCAGGTACGGGAGCTGGCCCGACTTGCGGGCCTCGGCCAGCCGGCGCGCCATCCGGTGGGCTAGGGCGATCGGGAGGGGCATCAGCTCGGGGGTCTCGCGGCAGGCGAAGCCGAACATCATGCCCTGGTCACCAGCGCCCAGCTCGTACGACGGCGCTGCGTCGTCACGAACCTCGAGGGCCGAATCGACGCCTTGCGCAATGTCGGCGGACTGCTCCTTGATCGAGACGAGCGTGCCGCAGGTCAGGTAGTCGAACCCGTACTCGGCCTTGGTGTAGCCGATATCCTTCACGGTTTCGCGCACGATCGCGGCGACATCCACGTATTCGGCCTTGGTGCTCACCTCGCCAAGGACGAGGACGAGCCCGGTCGTCGTTGCGGCTTCGCAGGCGACCCGAGCGTTGGGATCCTGCCGGATGAAGGCGTCGAGCACCGCGTCGGAGACCTGGTCACACAGCTTGTCCGGGTGCCCCTCGGTGACCGATTCGGACGTGAACAGGTACTGCGCGGCGTCGACGATGCTCATGGCCGCGAAGCCTAGCACGGAGCTCGCGGGGCTCGGGATGGGATGGATGTACCGGTTGGGCGCCGGGTCTACGCGCCGGAACGCAGGGCCTCGAGGTCCAGGTCGCGTTCGATCCGGCGGAGCACCTCGTCGCTGATCACGCCACCATCGCGGAGCTGGATCACCGCGTCGCGTTGCGCGGCGAGGACCGCATTGCGGATCTCGAGATGTTCGAGCAGCTCCTCCTCGCTTTCATCCCGGGGGCCTTCGACGTCGTTCGGGACGTGCAGGATCTCATGGCTGTACCGGGCGCGCAGCTGCTCGACGAGCTCGAGGTGCCCCGGGAACTCGTCGGCGAGCCCGCCGAGCCGGGCCATCGCCGCATCGACCGCGGCCAGGCGGGCTGTCGTCTCCTCCGTCTCGACCGCGGGGCCGGCGACCACGCCGAGCCTCCGGATGAGCCAGGGCAGGCTGAGACCCTGCCCGACAAGCGTCGCGAGGATCACGCAGAACGTCAGAAAGATCACGAGTTCGCGTTCTGGGACTTCGCGTGGCAACGCGAGGGCCGCCGCAAGCGACACCGCCCCGCGCATGCCCGCCCAGCTGACCACGAACACCGCGTTTGGCGGCGGATACGGATCGCGTGCCCGGATCCGCTCGCTGAACCGGCGCGGCACGTAGGTCGCCGGGAAGACCCAGAGGATCCGGGCCACGATCGCGGTCACGCTGACGGCGACACCGAGCGCTATCAGCTCGAGCGCGGACCGAGGCGCCAGGTGGTCCAGGATCCCCGGCAGTTGCAGCCCAATGAGGATGAACGCGAAGCCGTTGATCAGGAAGATGACGATGTCCCACACGCCACGACCCATCAGCCGGGCGGATGGCGACAGGACCCTGGCGGCGCGCCGCCCGGCGATCAGGCCGGCCACCACCGTGGCCAGGACCCCGCTCGCCCCGAGGGTCTCCGCGGGCAGGTAAGCGGCGAACGGCCCGACGAGCGAGACCATGATCTCGAGCGTCGGGTCCGACGTCCGTCGCCAGGACTCGGTCACGATCAGCCCGACGACCAGGCCGACAAGCACACCCACCGTGGCGGCGAAGAGGAAGGACAGGCCGGCTTCGACCGGCGAGAAGAGGCCCCCGAGCGCGGCCATGACCGCGAAGCGGTACGCGATCAACGCTGTCGCGTCATTGACCAGGCTCTCGCCTTCGAGGATCGTCACGATCCGGCGCGGCACGTGGAGGCGCTGGAAGATCGACGTCGCGGCCACGGCATCGGGTGGCGCCACGATGGCGCCCAGGGCCAGCGCCGCCGCAATGCCGAGCTCGGGCACCAGCGCGTTGGCGACGATGCCGACCGCCGCCATCGTGAAGAGGACGAGGCCGATGGCCAGCAGGGCGATCGGTCGGGCGTTGGCCTTGAAGTCGCGGATCGGTGTGCTGTACCCCGCCGCGAACAGGATCGGTGGCAAGAGCAGCAGGAAGACCACCTCCGGCTCGAGCTCGATCGCCGGCAGGCCCGGCAGGAACCCAAGAGCGAGCCCGCCCAGCACGAGCAGGATCGGATAGGCGATCCCGATCCGGCGGGCCGCGTAGGCGAGGGCGATGGCGACAACGAGCAGGCCGAGGACGAGCTCGATCGGGTTGAGGTGGATCAACCGCCGCGCGCCGACACCGCCGTCCCGGTTCGGGAGCGCGGGCGCCAGTCCTCGAGACCGACCAGCTCGACCGGATCCAGCGTATCCGCTGGCTCAAACCCGAAGACCTGGCCGAGAAAGGAGAGCTGTGCCTCCAGCGAACGGCGAATGGCCACTTCGCCGCGGAAGCCATGACCCTCTCCCTCGAACGCGAGGTAAGCGTGGGGGATGCCCATCGCGGCAAGCGCCTCGACGATGGCCTCGGCGTGCGACGGCAGCACGACCTTGTCATCGAGGCCCTGCATCACCAGGACCGGGCACGAGAGCTTGTCGAGGTGGTGGACGGGCGACCGCTCGCGATACGTCTCGGCGGCCTCCGGGTAGGGCCCCACCAGCCGATCGAGATAGCGCGATTCGAACTTGTGGGTGTCGTGGGCCAGGGCCTCGAGGTCGCCGACGCCAAACATGCTGATCCCCGCGGCGAACACGGACCGACGTGTCAGCGCCACCAGCGTCGTGTACCCGCCGGCACTGCCACCCGCGATCGCCATCCGCGCAGGATCCACGTCACCACGCTCGGCGAGGAACTCGGCGGCGGCGACGCAGTCATCCACATCGACCATGCCCCAGGTGCCGTAGAGCTGGCGGCGGTAGGCCCGGCCATAGCCTGTGCTGCCCCCGTAGTCGACATCGACGACGCCGATGCCGCGACTCGTCAACAGTTGCTTGCTCAGGTCGAGCGAGGTCGACGCGTTGGAGGTCGGGCCGCCGTGCGAGAGCACAAGGAGCGGCGGGCGCTCGCCAACGGGCCCCGCGAACCGCGGGTTTCGCGGCGGGTGGTACAGGGCGTGGGCGACCCGTCCGCCGCTTGTCGGGAATTGGATCGATTCCGGTTTCGAGACAAGCTCGGGGTCGAGGACGACGCTGCTCGCCCGGCGCAGGATCCCGGCCACCGCGAGCGTGTCAGGATCCAGCCGTGCGATGACCGTCGACTCGCCCGGCGAACCGGCGATGGTCACGATCCCGGGCGTGCCGGCCACGAGGCCCTCGAACTCCGTGTACGGCGAGTCGACGTCGCCGACAAGGACGCCCGGACGGATGTGCACGAGGTGATCGCGCCCGTCTCGACGCGCGACCGCCGCGATCGAGCCGCTCCCCGCGAACGTGTAGGACGACCGTCCAAAGATCCACGCCGGGTCGGCGAACTCGGCCGGCACGGGAGCCAGCGCGTCGAGGCTCGGGCCGTCGAGCAGGCGGTACAGGTTCCACCAGCCCGACCGATCCGACGCGAAGTGGATGACGCCATCGGCAGACCACTCCGGTTGCGCGATCGACTCATCGGGGCCGCCGGCGACGAGGACGGATTCCCCGAGCGTGCCGTCCGGTTGGAAGGCGGCCATCCGAAGCCGGCTCGCATCCCAGGGCATATCGGGGTGGTCCCATTCCAGCCACGCGAGCCGTCCGCCGCCGGGTGCGATCCTGGGCGCGGCCAGGAAATCCTGGCCGCTGACGAGCACGGTCGGCGGCTCGAGTCCGTCGATGGGCACGGCCACGATCGCGGCCACCGGCTGCCCTTGGCCGCTGTGATCCTCGCGAACCGCGACGAACCGGCGGTGGGTCGGGTCAGGCCGAAGGTCGGCATAGCGCCACAGGCCCTCGGGCGTGATCGCGACCGGCGCATCGGCCCCTGGATCGATCCGGTAGAGTCGCCCGTCGGCGAAGTTCGAAAAGACGACGACCCCCCCGGCCACGACGTACGAACCGCCGCCGTATTCGTGCACGCGCGTGCGGACGTTGAACGGCGACGGCGTCACGTCGGCGATGCTGCCATCCAGTGCGGATCGGACGAGCACGCGACGCCCGGCTTCGGACGGCCGGGCCTCCAGCCAATAGGTGTCGTCGCCGTCGATCCATGGCTCGGCGAGGCCGATGCTGTCGCCGACGAGGTCATCGATCCGGATCGGCGACGCCCACGAGCCGAAGGGCGCGATCGTCGGTTCGAACGCCTCGCGGGGCTCAGGTCCGTCCGGTGCCGGCGGCTCGTCGGGTCGTTCCGTCACGTCCCGTGGCGCCATGAGGCGACATACGCCGTCTGCTCGGCGGTCATCGACTCGAGCGTAATCCCGAGGGCGGCCAGCTTGAGCCGAGCGACCTCGGCGTCGATCGCCTCGGGCACCACGTAGACCTGCGGCTCGAGCTCGGCGTGGTGGCCGGCCACGTATTCCGCGGACAGGGCCTGGTTGGCGAAGCTCATGTCCATGACGGCCGCTGGATGACCCTCCGCGGCACCGAGGTTGACCAGCCGGCCCTCTGCGATGAGGTTGAGCCGCTTGCCCCCGATGTCGAACTCCTGGACGTTGTCGCGTACGTCGCGGACGTGCCCCTCGGCGAGCGCGCGCAGCGCTGCCAGGTCGAGCTCGGCGTCGAAATGACCGGAGTTGGCCATGATCGCGCCATCTCGCATGGCCTCAAAGTGCTCGCGCCGGAAGACATTGACATTGCCGGTGGCGGTGATGAACAGCTCACCCCAGCCGGCCGCGTCGCCATGGGTCATGACCGCGTATCCATCCATGAGCGCTTCGAGGGCACGGACCGGGTCGACCTCGACAATCGCCACGTGCGCACCGTGGCCGGCCATCCGCGAGGCGATCCCCTTGCCCACCCAGCCATAACCCGCGACGACCACCTTGCGTCCGGCGATCAGGATGTTGGTCGCGCGCAGGATCCCATCGAGCGTGCTCTGACCGGTCCCGTAGCGGTTGTCGAAGAGGTGCTTGGTCTGCGCCTCGTTGACGGCGATGACCGGGAAACCGAGGGCGCCATCGGCGGCCATCGCCCGGAGGCGGATCACTCCAGTTGTTGTCTCCTCCGTGCCGGCGAGGACCTCCCCGACCTGGTCCGGGCGATCGCTGTGGAGCAACGACACGAGGTCGCAGCCGTCGTCCATGGTCAGCTGCGGCCGGGTGTCAGCGACCGCGTTGAGATGGGCGTAATAGGTATCGCGGTCCTCGCCCCGACGGGCATGCACGGGGATCCCGTACTCGGCGACGAGTGCCGCCGCGACGTCGTCCTTGGTCGAGAGCGGATTGCTCGCCGCGAGCACGACGTGCGCCCCACCGGCCTTGAGCGTACGCATCAGATTGGCCGTCTCGGTCGTGACGTGCAGGCAGGCGCCGATCCGCAGCCCGTCGAGGGGTCGCTCGCGCTCGAACCGTTCGCGGATAAGCCGCAGCACCGGCATCTCGCGTTCCGCCCACTCGATGCGACGGACACCTTCGGCGGCGAGGCCGAGATCCGCGACGTCGTGGGTCGCGTCAAGTGTGGCGGTCATTGACTGTCGGACTCCCTTCGAGCGAAGAGGCGCCGGAACGGCGCGGTGAAGTCGGGCCACGGTGAGCCGAGGCGATGGACGAGCCGCTCCTCGAACCGGAGATGCTCCATGAAGCCGAGGCGACGGTAGGCGTTGAGCGCGGGCGGATTATCGGCGCGCACGTTCAGCACGACCTGGTCGCAGCTCCGCAGCAACTCAGCAGTGACGGCACCGGTCACGGCCGTCGCGAACCCGCGACCGCGGAAGTCGACCTGGGTCAGGACGTTGCCCACGACCGCCAGGCGGGCTCCACGGCTGACGACGTGGGTCCCGGCCGCGGCGACGAGCAAGCCGTTGACGCGCATGCCGTAGTACACGCCTTCGGCCACGGTCGACGGCGGGAGCCATGAGGCGAACCCGAGTTGGTAGAGCCGATTGAGGTCGCCGATCTCAACCGGCAGGAGCCGTTGCACGCTTGCGGGATATGGTCGGAACCGCGCGTGATCGACCCACATCCGGACCATCGTCGGGCCGGGATCGACCCGGTACCACGACTGGAGGGCTGGCACGACCGCCGGTGGCGCCGCGACGTACGCCAGGCGCGGCCGGATCACGTCGCGTAACACCGCCTCGATCCCATCCTGACGACCCATCACGAAGAGCGGCTGCGGGGTCGGGCCGTTGTATTCGAGCACGACCGCGATCGGCTCGTCGTGATCCCAGGCCAGCCCCCAGCGGGTCCGGGCGAACTCGCGCTCCTCGAGGTCGCAGATCGCGTACGCCGCATAAAGCCGGTCCCCCTCGAGAAAGGAACGCAGCAGCGCTTTGTCCGTGGTCGCGCGCGTCACGACGCCTTCCCGACGCCCGAGTGCGACCGCCGCCATCAGTCAGTCCCCATCACGCGGGCGCCCCGGCCAGAAGCGTCGATCCGCGGGCCGCTGCCCAACGGGCCCTGGCGCCATCGACGGCCTCCGTGAGACCGGCCTCGAACGGCGCGCGGATCACGCCCTCTTCGGTGACGATCCCGGTGATCAGCTCGGCAGGTGTCACGTCGAAGGCCGGGTTCCGGACCTGGGTCCCGGGCGGAGCGATCCGCACACCTCGGAACTCGAGCACCTCCTCGGGCTTCCGCTCCTCGATCATGATCGCCGAACCATCGGGCGTGGCGAGGTCGATCGAGCTCGTGGGCGCGCAGAAGTAGAACGGGATCCCATGGCGGGCCGCGAGCACCGCCAGCGTGTACGTACCGACCTTGTTGGCGGTATCGCCGTTCGCGACGACACGATCCGCGCCGACGAGGACCACGTCGACCTCGCCCCGCGCCATCAGGTGACCGGCCGCGACATCGGGGATCAGCGCGTGCGGCACGCCGGCCTGCGCGAGCTCCCAGGTCGTCAACCGTGCGCCCTGCAGGTACGGACGCGTCTCGCCGACCCAGACATGGATTGGCCGGTCGGCGTGGTGGGCTGCCTGGACGACGCCGAGCGCCGTACCGAACTGGCCGCACGCGA
>JBKKCW010000332.1:0-2697 GCA_046712485.1 Candidatus Limnocylindrales bacterium | reverse complement strand
GATCCGTTCTTGGCGCAGAAATGCGCATGGAGGCGTGGCGGGTTCTGAGGATCACTGCAACGGCTTGGCGAGTCGGAGACGATCCGGCTCGATCGGGAGGTTGTGGTGGGGAACGCGAACAGCGGTCGGTATCCGAGGCTGTCGACGGAGGATCGCAAGCGGATCATCTGCCTGGTGGCCGATGGGATGCCAGCGGTCGATGTCGCTCGAGAGGTGGCGAGATCGAAGTCGCTGGTGCATCGCACGATCCGGGAAGCGGGCGGCGTCGCCCGCCGGGCGGACTGGGATCCGTCACCGGCAAGGCTTTCGGCAGGGGAACGGGAGCAGATCCGATCCGGTCTGGACGCTGACCGGTCGTTCCGGGCGATCGCCGCTCAGCTGGGCCGGGCCCCGTCGACAGTGTCGCGGGAGGTGAACGCCAACGGCGGCCGGGCCGGCTATCGGGGATGGCGGGCTCATCGGAGGGCCGCCGATCTGGCCCGCCGCCCGAAGGTGTCCAAGCTGGCGGGCTGCCCGCGGCTGCGGGCCCAGGTCGAGGCCTGGCTCGAGGACGAGCTGTGGTCCCCGACCCAGATCTCGGCCCAGTTGCGGATCGAGTTCCCCGACGATCCGATCATGCGGGTGTCGCCCGAGACGATCTACCAGTCCCTCTACGTCCAAGGGCGAGGGGCGCTGCGCAAGGAACTGGTCGCCTGTCTGCGCACCGGGCGAGCGGTTCGCCGCAACCGGTCCCGTCTGGAACGCCGAGGGCGCATCTCCGGGATGGTCAACATCTCCGAACGTCCGGCTGAGATCGAGGACCGGGCGGTGCCGGGCCACTGGGAAGGCGACCTCATCATGGGCAAGGACAACGCGTCCGCGGTCGGCACCCTCGTTGAGCGTTCCACCCGTTACGTGATGCTGCTGCACCTGCCCGGCAATCACACCGCCGAGACCGTCCGGACCGCCATGACCGCCAAGGTCACGACCCTTCCCGCTCACCTCATGCGCTCGATCACCTGGGACCAAGGCACAGAGATGGCGCACCACGCGGCGTTCAGCGTCGACACCGGCATCGACATCTACTTCTGCGACCCGCACTCGCCCTGGCAACGCGGCTCGAACGAGAACACCAACGGCCTGCTCCGCCAATGGATGCCCAAAGGCACCAACCTCAGCGTGTTCAGCGAAGCCGACCTCGACGTCATCGCCTACAAGCTCAACAACCGACCTCGACAAACCCTCGGCTGGATGAAACCCTCCCACGCACTCGCCCAGCTCGTTGCGACCACCGCGTGAACCCGCCGAGGGAAACAGGCCCGAGAACGGCCCGTCGATCGGTCAGTTGGTCGGTCGGTCAGCCGCCGGTGCGCTGGCGGATGATGTTGAGGGCGGAGCCGGCCTTGAACCACTCGATCTGCTCGGGCGAGAGCGTGTGGGTGGCCACGAAGTCACGGGTCGTGCCGTCGGCCTTGGTGATGCGGCAGTTGACGGGCACGTCCGGCGCCAGGTCGGCCAGGCCGAGCACCGAGATCCGGTCGTCGGCCTCGATCAGATCCCACGTGCCCGGGTCAGCGAAGGTGAGCGCGAGCATCCCCAGCATCTTGAGGTTGGCCTCGTGGATGCGGGCGAACGACCGCACGAAGATCACCTTGCCGTTGCGGAACCGCGGCTCCATGGCCGCGTGCTCGCGGGACGAGCCCTCGCCGTAGTTCTGGTCGCCGATGGCCACCCACGACTGGCCGGCCTCGTGGTAATGCCGGCAGATATCCGGTAGCGACCGGACCTGCCCGTCGAGCTGGTCGACGCCGGTGCCGGGCTCGTCGGTGAAGGCGTTGACCACGCTCATGAAGAGGTTGCCGCTGATGTTCTCCAGGTGGCCGCGGTAGCGGAGCCACGGGCCGGCGGCCGAGATGTGGTCGGTCGTGCACTTGCCGACGGCCTTCATCACGATCGGCAGGTCGACGTAGTCGTTGCCGTCCCACGGGGCGAACGGCTCCAGCAGCTGGAGGCGGTCGCTGGTGGGGGAGACGGCGACGGTGACGCCGGCCCCGTCGGCCGACGGGGCGACGAAACCGCTCTCACCGGCGTCGAAGCCCTTGCTCGGGAGCTCCTCGCCGATCGGCTCCTCCAGGCGGACCTGCTCGCCCGACTCGGTGGGGAGCGTGTCGCTCAACGGGTCGAAGTCGAGGGTGCCGGCCAGCGCGAAGGCGATGACCATGTCGGGTGACGCCACGAACGCGAACGTGTTGGCCGACCCGTCGTTCCGCTTCGGGAAGTTGCGGTTGAACGAGTTGATGATCGTGTTGGGCGTCGACGGATCCATGTCCGTGCGGTCCCACTGGCCGATGCAGGGGCCACAGGCATTGGCCAGCACGGTGGCACCGATGGCCTCGAGGTCGGCCATCAGCCCGTCGCGCTCGATGGTGGCGCGGATCTGCTCGGAGCCGGGCGAGATCAGCAGCTGGGTCTTCGCCCGGAGCCCCTTGGCCGCGGCCTGGCGGGCGATGCGCGCGGCGCGGGTGTGGTCCTCGTACGAGGAGTTTGTGCACGAGCCGATGAGCGCGCTCGAGATCTCGAGCGGCCAGCCCGCCTCCCTGGCTGCCGCTCCGAGGCGGTCGACCGGGTGGGCGAGGTCGGGGGTGTGCGGGCCGTTGACCTGCGGGCGCAGCGTGTCGAGGTCGATCTCGATGACCTGGTCGAAGAACGTCCCGGGGT
>JBKKCW010000331.1:0-8693 GCA_046712485.1 Candidatus Limnocylindrales bacterium | reverse complement strand
CCGGGCGGTGCGGGTGTGGGGGGGGCCCGCGGGCGGGCGCCCCCCCTCGCCGCATCCCGCAGTGTCAGAGGGACATGACGGGCGATGATCAGGTTCGTTCTTCGTCGATTTCTCGTGACGATCCCGGTCCTGTTCGGGATCGTCTTCCTCGTGTTCGCCCTTGCGCGCCTCGTGCCGGGCGACCCGTGCCGGGCGGTCCTGGGCGAGCGGGCGACGGACGAAGTGTGCGACGCGTTCATCATCCGCTACGGGCTCGATCAACCGATCCCGATCCAGTTCGGGCGGTACCTCGAGCAGCTTGCAGCGGGTGACCTCGGCGACTCGATCAAGCATTCGCGCCCGGTGACGACGCTCCTCATCGAGCGATTGCCGACGACCGTCGAGCTCACGGTCCTGGCGATGCTCTTTGCGATCGCCGTGGGCGTGCCACTCGGTCTCATCTCCGCCTATCGGCGGAACTCGCCGATCGATGTCGGCACGATGATGTTCGCCAATCTTGGCGTCTCAATGCCCGTGTTCGTCCTGGGCCTGGTGCTGGCGTTCCTGTTCGCGATCGTCCTCAAGGACACGCCATTGTCGTTGCCGCCATCGGGCCGCCTCAGCTCGGGGGTTAACGTCGTGCCGCTGGCCGAAGTCTGGGGGCTGGAGAGCTGGACCGGCCCGCCGCGTGCAATCCTCGATTTCGTGTCGGGCATCTATGTCTTCTCGGGCCTGATCAGCGGACAATGGGGTGCGGCCGCCGACGCCTTCCGCCACCTGATTCTGCCGGCTATCGCCCTTGGCACGATCCCGCTCGCCATCATCGCCCGGATCACCCGCTCGAGCCTGCTCGAGGTGCTCGGCCTCGACTACGTGCGGACGGCGCGCGCGAAGGGCCTCCGTGAGCGATCCGTCGTCCTGCGCCACGCCGCGCGGAACGCGCTGCTGCCGGTCGTGACAATCATCGGCCTGCAGCTGGGCGCCTTGCTGTCCGGCGCCGTGTTGACCGAGACGGTGTTCAACCTGGCCGGCGTTGGCCGCTCGTTGTTCGAGGCGATCTCCGGGCGGGACTACGTCGTGATCCAGGGGTTCACGCTGTTGATCGCGGTCAGCTACGTGACGATCAACCTCATCGTCGATGTCTCGTACGGCTTCCTCGACCCGCGGATCCGGCCCTGATGAGCAACCAGCCGGTTCCGGCAATCGCGGGCGATCCCCTGCTCGTGGACAGCGTCGCCACGACTCGTCCGGCCAGCCTGTGGCGGGATACGCTCGGGAGCGTCCTGCGCCAACGATCCGCCGTGGTCGGCCTGGTCATCCTGCTGTTCCTTCTGCTTGTGGCGATCTTCGCGCCGCTCATCGCGACGCACGACCCGGGTCGCAGCCTCCTCGGCGTCGAGGATGGTGTGACCCGGCGCGCTGCGCCGTGCATCCACCTGCTGGGCTGCCCGGCGGATGAGCCGCAGCACCTGTTCGGCACCGACGGCAACTTCCGCGACCTGTTCAGTCGCGTCGTCTTTGGCGCACGGACCTCGCTGGCGATCGGCTTTGCCGCGATCGGCTTTGCGATCGTCCTGGGGACCGCCATCGGAGCGCTGGCCGGCTACATCGGCGGCTGGCTGGACAACATCCTGATGCGGCTCATGGACATCGTGCTTGCCTTTCCGTCGCTGCTTCTCGCGATCGCCATCGTGACGGCGATCGGCTCCAGCCTGATCAACGCGTTGTTCGCCATCGGGATCGTGTCGGTGCCGATCTATGCCCGGGTCGCCCGCGCGGCCGTCCTGTCGACCAAGGAGTCCGACTACATCACGGCCTCGCGCGCCCTCGGCGAGTCCGGCTTCGGGATCCTGGCTCGACGGATCATGCCGAATTCGCTGACCCCGCTCATCGTGCAGGGCACGCTCGGCATCGGCGGAGCCGTCCTGGAGATCGCGGCGCTCGCGTTCGTCGGCGTGGCGGGCGACATCTCGAACCCCGAATGGGGCTCGATCATCGGCCTCGAACGCAACCAGCTCTTCAACGCTCCGCACATCGTCCTTGCGCCAGGTCTGGCGATCACCCTGACGGTGCTCGGGTTCAACCTTCTCGGCGACGGGCTGCGCGACGCCCTCGACCCGAGATTGAACCGATGACGGCGCCGCGATGACCCTTCCCACTCCGACCGGGTCGGCGACGGACGAGGTCGAGGTCCTCGGGGCGCGGCTCGACGAGACGGTCGTTGAGGAGCTCATCCCCGCGGCCCAGCGCCGCCCCAAGCGGCAACGCGGGGATCGGCCGCTCCTCGAAGTCAAAGGCCTCCGAACCTCGTTCTACACGCGCGACGGGGTCGTCCGGGCGGTGGACGGGATCGACTTCCATGTCGACCGCGGAGAGATCATGGGTCTCGTCGGCGAGTCCGGCTGCGGCAAGAGCGTGACGAGCCTGTCGATCATGCGGCTCATTGCCAAACCCGGCCGGATCGAGGCGGGTGAGATCCTGTTCGACGGTGAGGACCTGCTCAAGCTCCGCGACGACAAGATGCGGGACATTCGGGGCAACCGCATCTCGATGATCTTCCAGCAACCGACGTCGTCGCTCAACCCGGTCTGGGATGTCGGTCGCCAGATCGAGGAGGTGCTGCGCATCCACCGTGGGATGAAGGGCGGCGCCGCGACGGCCCGCGCGCTCGAGCTCCTCAAGATGGTCGGCATCCCGGATCCACAACGACGGCTCAAGGCCTTTCCGCACGAGATGTCCGGGGGGATGGCTCAGCGGATCATGATCGCCATGGCCCTCGCCTGCGAACCCGAGCTCCTGATCGCCGACGAGCCGACGACCGCGCTCGACGTGACCATCCAGGCCCAGATCCTGGACCTCATGCGCGTCCTCCGCGACGAGACGAGGACGGCAATCGTGCTGATCACCCACGACCTGGGCGTGGTGGCCGAGATGTGCGACCGGGTCGCGGTGATGTACGCGGGCGAGATCGTCGAGCAGACGGACGTCACGACGCTGTTCCGGCGTCCGCGGCACCCGTACACGCAGGGCCTCATCGGGTCGATCCCGGTCGTCGGCGAGGTCAAGGACGAGCTCGCCGTGATCCCCGGCAACGTCCCGAACCTGATCGACCTCCCGAGCGGCTGCCGTTTCGCCCCGCGCTGCCTGACCCGTCTCGAGGAGAATGTCGAGCTCGCGACCGATACCCATCCGTACCTGCGTCCCATCGCCGCCGATCATGACGTTCGCTGCTGGCTCTACCACGATCCTGACGGCAACCTGCTGACCCGACCAGAGCCGACGACCGCATGACCGGCCCCTCTCCCCTCGTCGAGGTCCGCGACCTGGTCAAGCACTTTCCGGTGCGCGGCGGCATCCTCCAGCGGACCGTGGGCTGGGTTCAGGCGGTCGACGGCGTGTCGTTCGACATCCACCGCGGCGAGACACTCGGCCTCGTTGGCGAATCGGGCTGCGGCAAGACGACGGTCGGTCGGCTCCTGCTTCGCCTGATCGAGCCGACCTCAGGATCGATCAGATTCGACGGCGTCGAGCTGACCGAGCTCAAGGGGGCCGCCCTGCGCCCATACCGGCGGCGCATCCAGATCATCTTCCAGGATCCGTACGCCAGCCTTGATCCCCGCACGCCGATCGGCGACAGCATCGGCGAGGGACTCCGGATCCACGGCCTGGGCAGCGGTCCGGAGCGACGGCAGAAGGTCCGCCGGATGATGGATCTCGTCGGGCTGATGCCGTACCACGCGCGGCGCTACCCGCACGAGTTCTCGGGCGGCCAGCGGCAGCGGATCGGGATCGCCCGAGCGCTCGTGCTCGAACCGGACCTCGTCGTGTGCGGCGCGCCCGTGTCGGCGCTCGATGTGTCCATCCAGGCCCAGGTCCTCAACCTGTTGAACCAGTTGCAGCGCGAGCTGGGACTGACCTACGTCTTCGTGGCCCACAACATGGGCGTGGTCGAGCACATCAGCGATCGCGTGGCGGTGATGTACCTGGGCCGGATCGCGGAACTGGCCGACCGGCGCGAGTTGTTCCGCCACCAAGAGCACCCGTATACGCAGGCGCTCATGTCCGCCATCCCGATCCCGAACCCGGAGCTCCGGCGCCAGCGCGTGATCCTGAAGGGCGACGTGCCAAGTCCGGTCAACCCGCCGTCAGGCTGTCGCTTCAATCCCCGCTGCCCGCTCCGCGAGGAGCTGGGCGGGCCGCGCATCTGCGTCGAGGTCGTGCCACCGCTCATCGAGCTCGGGGGCGATCATCACTGCGCCTGCCATTTCCGCCAACCGGGCGGCGCCTCACCAGCCGAGATCGCACGGGGCGTCACGCCGGCGAGGCTCTGACCCCACTCCCTGCCCGCGCCCGCGGGTTACGTCTTTGGTGATTCGCCGGTGGGGTCTGACCCGGCGCCCTTGGCGACCTGCTGTGCCTCGATGTGCGCGAGTGGCACTGCGGCCGCTGCCGCGACCGCCGCGGCGGTCGCGGCTGCCGCCCGGTCGGAGGCAAGGAGGGCGAGGGCCGAGTCCGGCGTGCCCCGTCGTGCCGTGGCAACCTCGAGGTGGGCCACGCCGACATCCGTCTTGAGTGCCTCCGCCGCGTAGTGACAGGCCGCCCGGTGTTCGCCCGTCAGAACCCCGAGGGCCGGGTCGATCGTTCGGCAGTTCTCAGGCTTGCCGAGCCGTTCGTAGAGCCAGCACCGGGTGTGGAAACGGCAGCCGGGCGGCGGGTTGACAGGGCTCGGCACATCGCCCCTGAGAATGACCCGCCTGCGCTTCCGCTCCGAGACGGGGTCCGGCACGGGCACGGCGGACAGAAGGGCGCGCGTGTACGGGTGGCCGGGCGCAGCGTAGAGCTGATCGGGCGGACCGAGCTCCACCACCTTGCCGAGGTACATCACGGCCACCCGGTCGCTGATGTGCTTGACCACCGAGAGGTCGTGGGCCACGAACAGGTAGGTCAGCCCGAGCCGCGCGCGCAGATCGGTCAGCAGGTTGAGGACCTGCGCCTGGATCGAGACGTCCAGGGCCGAGATGGGCTCGTCGCACACGATGAACTCGGGCTCGACGGCGAGCGCGCGGGCGACCCCGATCCGCTGCCGCTGACCACCGGAGAACTCGTGCGGGTAACGCTTTACATAGTTCGGATCGAGACCGACAAGGCGCAGGAGCTCGGCAACGCGATCCTTCTTGGCCTCACCAGACGCCAATCGATGGGTCTCGATCGGTTCGCTCACGATCGATCCGACGGTCATCCGGGGATCGAGTGATCCATATGGGTCCTGAAAGATGATCTGCATCCGCCGGCGCATCGCCCGGAGCTCACCCGTGTTGAGGCTGCCCAGGTCGACGCCGTCAAAGCGAACGGATCCCTCGGTCGGTTCGCGAAGCCGGATCATCGCCCGACCGATCGTGCTCTTCCCGCATCCCGATTCGCCGACGAGACCAAGTGTTTCGCCGCGGCGGACCTCGAAGGTGACGCCGTCGATCGCCTTGACCGATCCCTTCGTCGTCTTGAAGATTCCCCCCCGGATCGGGAAATGGACCTTGAGGTCATCGACCTCCACGAGGTTGGCGGTATCGTGCGGCCGGGGTGCCGCGATCGGGCTGGCCGTGGCGGTCAACTGATCCATCCTCCCGGTTCGGTCGCCCAGCAGCGCGCCTCGTGTGTTTCGGTGCCGCGGCCCGTCAGCTGCGGCTCGTCCTGCCGGCAGATATCCCTCGCGTAGTTGCAGCGAGCCGCGAAACGGCAGGCATCGGGCGGTGCGATCAACAACGGCGGCATCCCCTCGATCGTGCGCAGCCGATCGCCGCGGACGTCATCGATCCGCGGCAGGGAGTCGAGCAGTCCCCACGAGTACGGCATCCTGGGGGTCTCGAAGAGCTCGTCGACGGTGCCCGTCTCGACGATCCGTCCCGCGTACATCACGTTGACCCGGTCGCACATGCCGGCGGCGATCCCGAGGTCGTGGGTGATCATCAGGACCGCCGTATGAAACTCATCCGACAGGGTCTGGATGAGCTCGAGGATCTGCGCCTGGATGGTCACGTCGAGCGCGGTCGTCGGTTCGTCGGCCAGGATGAGCTTCGGGTCACACGACAGCGCGATCGCGATCATCACGCGCTGGCGCATGCCGCCCGAGAAGTGGAACGGGTAGTCGTTGAGCCGTTCCTTCGGTCTCGGGATGCCGACCTTGGCAAGGAGCTCGACCACGCGGTCGACCGCCGCCTTGCGTGGCAGCCCCATGTGCTCGCGGATCGATTCGGCGATCTGGTACCCGATCGTGAGCGTCGGGTTCAGGCTCGTCAGGGGATCCTGGAAGATGAACCCGATTTCCTTGCCGCGAAGGTGTCGGACCTCATCCGCGTCCAGCTTGAGCATGTCGATCCCGTCAAACACGATCTCGCCCGAGACGATCCGGCCAGGCGGATCCGGCACGAGACGGGCGATGGACAGCGCGGTCACGCTCTTGCCGCAACCCGACTCACCGACGAGCCCGAGCGTCTCGCCGTACCCGAGGTCGAAGTTCACGTCGTCGACGGCCTGCACCACGCCGTCCGGCGTGAAGAAGTGCGTCGACAGACCCGTGACCTTGAGGAGCTTGTCCGCCTTGTGGCCGTCGCCGTCAGGGCGGGGCGGCGTCTGTCTCCGCCGGGCTTCGTCCGGTGAGATCTCGATGATGGATGGCGCGTCCGGTTCGAGCATCGTGTCGTCAGGACGCGCCACCTACTGCTTGCCCTTCAGCTTTGGGTCGAGGGCGTCGCGCAGGCCATCGCCCAGGAACGTGAAGCTGATCAGCGCCGTTGCGATCAGGATCGCCGGGAAGACAACCAGGTGGGGGTCCGAACGGATGTATTTCTGACCTTCGGCGATCAGGCTTCCCCACGACGCCCGCGGCGATTGGACGCCGATCCCGATGAACGCAAGGGTCGATTCGGCGAGGATCGCGCCCGGGATGCCCAGGGTGATCGCGACGATGACGGGGCTGATCCCGTTGGGCAGCAGGTGGCGCGTGACGATGCGCCGATCGGGCACACCGATGGCCTTGGCCGCCTCGACGAATTCGGTCTCCTTGAGCGACAGGATCTGCCCCCTGACGAGCCGGGCAACCGTGACCCACGAGGTCAGGCCGATCGCGACGAACACCAGGAGCAGGCCGTCCATGGCCCGCCCGAATGGGCTCTCGCGGAACGTGACCGAGAGCAGGATGATGAACAGCAAGTCGGGGAAGGCGTAGACGATGTCGACGATCCGCATCAAGGCGTTGTCCAGGCGGCCGCCGAACCATCCCGCGAGGGCACCGACCGGGACGCCGATGAGCAGGACGACGATCTGCACGACGATCGCGACGGTCATGCTGATCCGGGCGCCGTCCATGAGCCGGCTGAGGAGATCGCGCCCGAGCTGATCCGTCCCGAGGATGTGCCCCGGACTCCCAACCGGGAGCGGCAGTCCCCCATTGGCCAGGATGGCCTGGATGTCCTGCTTGTCGTAGGGGTACGGCGCGAGTATTGGCCCGAAGATCGCAAGCAGGAACATGCCGATGACGAGGATCAGCCCGAGCAGGGCCAGCCGATTCTTCCGGAGCCTCCCGAACGCATCTGACCAGAGACCACCGCTCGGTCGGGTCCGGATCAACCCCGGGGCCAGCGTCGTCGCCTGGGTAGTCACCTGCTCGTCTCCCTAGCTGTAGCGGATCCGCGGGTCGATGTAGGCGTACAGGACGTCGACGACGACGTTCAGCGCCGCCACAGCGAAGGCGAACAGGATCGTCGTCGCCATGATCACGCCGTAATCGCGTTGGGTGATGGCGGTCACGAAGTAGCGCCCGATCCCCGGAACCGAGAAGATCGTTTCGATGATGAATGACCCGGTCACGAGGAACGCGAGCACCGGGCCGAGAATGGTGACGACCGGTATCAACGCGTTGCGGATCATGTGCCGCACGACCACCGCCCTGTTCGCCAATCCCTTGCTGTGGGCCGTCCGGATGTAATCACGCCGGGTGACCTCCAGCATGGAGGCACGCGTATACCGCGCGATCGCCGCGATCGGGAACATGGCCAGCGCGAACGTCGGCATGATCCAGTATTCGGGCCCCTTCCATCCGCTCGTCGGGAACCACCCGAGACCGACCGAGAAGATGAGGATGAGCAGGATCGCCGCGACGAAGCTTGGGGTAGCGATCCCGACGATGGACACGACCGTGGTCACGTAGTCCGGCCATCTGTTGTGCCCCAACGCGCCGAGCACCCCGAGCGGGATGCCGATGCCGACCGCCAGCAGGAAGGCCATCAATCCAAGCTGCACCGTCGTCCCGAGACCCCCGGCGATGATCTCGTTGACCGATCGGTCACGGTACTTGTAGGACGGGCCGAGATCGCCCTGGAGTAGGTTCCCGGCCCATTGGATGTACTGATCCAGGATCGGCTTGTCGAGGCCGTACTTCTGGTTGAGGAGCTCGACGGTCGCGTCCGGCAGGGTCTTCTCCGCGTCCCATGGACCGCCCGGCACGAGGTGCATCAGCGTGAACGTGATGATCGATACCACGAAGAGGACCGGGATGATCCAGAGGACCCGCCGGACGAGGTACGTGATCACTGCGGTACTCCCACGCTTGACGTATTCGGTTGTCCCTTGGCAAACGACCGAGAACCTCGAGACACGGGCGCGAGGGTCTTGGTCGTGGGGGGGGGGGGGGGGGCCGGGCCCCCCCGCCCCCCCCGGGG
>JBKKCW010000330.1:0-5864 GCA_046712485.1 Candidatus Limnocylindrales bacterium | reverse complement strand
GCAGTGGTCCGGGTTGGTGGCCAGCGCGCACGAATTGCGGTTGGCCGGCGCCTCTCCAAAGTACTCGGCGATCTGGATGTTGATCGGCGCCGAGGTGATGTGGTTGACGAACTTGTAGGCGCAGTTGATGCTCTTGGTCTTCGAATTGATCATCCAGGTATCCGACCACCCGGTGGCGCCTTCGACCGGCTTGACCACCTCGACCGGGACGGGCGGATCCGACCCCTGCAGCACGTTGGCGATGACCTGCCAGGTCGTTCCCAGCACGGTGTTGCCGTTCTGGAACGAACTGATCTGCTTGGTGTAGTCGCCCCAGTACTCGCCCACGGCCGGCTTCTGGGCCTTGAGCAGGTCGACCGCCGCCTGGAACTGGGTGTCATCGAGCGAGTAGGGATTCTTGATCCCGAGCTCGGGGTTGGTCGTCATCAGGACGACCGCCGCGTCGGCGATGTAGATCGGCGCGTCGTAAACCGAGAACTTGCCCGCGTACGGCGACGCGGGATCGAACATGGCCGTCCAGGATGTCGGCGCCTCGGTCACCTCATCGGACCGCCACATCAGGATGTTCGCGCCGCGCCCGTGCGGGACCCCGTAGTGGACCCCGTCGACCGTGTTGTAGTCCTTGTCCTTGAGGTCGGGGAAGATGTCCGCGTAGCTCGGGACGAGCTCGACGTTGACCGGCTGGACGAAGCCGCCGGCGACGAGGCGCAGGCTCGCGTCGCCCGATGCCGACAGGACGTCATACTGCTCTGGGTTGGTCTGGAACAGCGTGAATGCCTCGTCCGACGTGCCGAACGTCTGGACGGTCACCTGGCAGCCAGTTTCGGTTTCGAACGGCGTGACCCAGTCGATGGCGGGATCCGTGGTGCCGTCTTCGACGTAGCCCGGCCACGCCAGAACGCTGAGCTGCCCTTCGCCGTCGCCGACGGTTGTCGGCAGGCTCGGAGCTGCGCTGCCACCCGGACCGCTACATGCCGCGATGACGACCGCGACGATAGCCGCGAGCGCCAGAGCTCGATGCATCCGCTTCAAGGGACCCTCCTCCTTACGCCCCATCTTCGATGGGGAGCTGGTGCTGTCGCTTCCACACGAGGCGGACAGCCGTGCCTTGCTGAGCGAGTGCCTCCGTGGAGGTCGTCGCCAGGTTCTGTTGCGTGACCACCAACGCTGCGCCTGCGTCGAGCGACACGATATAGCGCGTATCGGGTCCGAGATAGGCCACGTCGCGGATCGTCCCGAGGGCCGCGGTCTCGTCCTCGTTGACCGACGCATCAGGAGTGCGGATCTGGATCTTCTCGGGGCGGATCGTGAACGTGCCGCGAACGCCCAGGATGGTCTCCGCGACGTCGTCCCGGAGCAGGTTGGAGGTACCCACGAAGCCAGCCACGAACCTCGTCGCCGGGCGTTCGTACACCTCGGCAGGTGCGCCGACTTGCTCGATCCGGCCGTTGTTGAAGACGGCCAGTCGATCGCTCATCGTGAGCGCCTCTCCCTGGTCATGCGTCACGTAGACAAAGGTGATCCCGACTTGCTGCTGGATAGCCTTGAGCTCGATCTGCATCTCCTCGCGAAGCTTGAGGTCGAGCGCGCCGAGCGGTTCGTCGAGCAGCAGCACCCGGGGCCGATTGACGAGCGCCCGAGCCAGGGCGACCCGCTGTCGCTGACCGCCGGACAGCTGGCTTGGCTTCCGCGTCTCATAGCCGGCGAGGCGCACCATTCGCAGGGCATCCGTGACCCGCGCAACGCGCTCGTTCTTTGGGACCTTGCGGACAAGCAGACCGTAGCCGACGTTGTCGCGGACGGTCATGTGCGGGAACAACGCGTAGTCCTGGAAGACGGTGTTGACGTCGCGATCGAACGGCGGGACCGCGGTGACGTCCTGTCCGTGGAGCAGGATTCTGCCAGCCGTCGGGAGCTCGAAGCCCGCGATCATCCGCAACGTCGTCGTCTTGCCCGAGCCCGACGGACCAAGCATCGAGAAGAACTCGCCGTCGCGGACGTCGAGGTCGATCCCGTCCACGGCGACCACGTCCCCGAACCGTTTATGGACTCCCTGGAGGTGGACCGCCGGGACGGCGGCGCCCGTACCCGTGGATGACGACTGGCCAGCGACGTGCGGCTCGATCGCGGCAGTCTGGGTGGGGATCGTCAAGCGGACCTCGTGACTCGTTTGGCGTTCGTTCGGGACGCCTGCCCGGCGCTGTCCGCTCTGGCGTCCGCATGCGGGGCTTGGCGCACATTGCAGCGGGCCACGGGGAGTGTCAAGCCAAATCCCGCTCGTTCCGGAGGCCGGTTCCCGAACCCGTCGCGTGCCGTCATTAGACTTCCGTCGTGAACTCGACTGGATGGCGAGCGCGCGTTCGCCTGAGTGGGATCGCAGCCGCCGCCGGACTGCTGTCGTTTGCCTGCCAGACCGGACCCGGCAGTGGCGCGGTGGCAACGCCGCCAATCATCGCGGGCTCGTCCGATGCGCCGCGAGAAGTCAACCTCATCACGCGCGACTATTCCTTCGTCCCCGACGTCCTCGACCTGGTGCCGGGCGAGACGGTTCTCCTCCACGTCGTGAACGGTGGGCTGGTCGTCCACGAGGCGATCATCGGCGACGACTCGGTTCAGGACGCCTGGGAAGCCGCCGAAGCCGCGGTGGCCGGCGCGCCACCCGGTCCGACGCCGCACGTGAGTGTGCCGCCGGAGGTCGCGGGGGTCCGAGTGGTTGTCGCTTCAGGGCAGCGCGTCGATCTGACCTGGACCATTCCCGCGGACGCCGGAGCGTCGACCTGGTTGGTTGGTTGTCACATCCCCGGGCACTGGGCCAGGGGCATGCAGATCCCGATCCGCTGGGTCGTCCCGGGCCCGGCCGCGACCGCCGCGACGGCAGACTGACCCGGCCGGTTGATGGTCGGCTCGCGGGTCAATTTGACCTCCGAACGTGGGCGCGCCGCGGGCGTCGGATGGTACCCTTCTGCTCCGCATCACGCGTGATGTGCGGCGGGCTTGGCCACGAGGAGGACGTGCATGACGTATGTGATCGCGGAGCCGTGCATCGATGTCCTCGACATCTCGTGCGTGTCCGTCTGCCCGGTCGACTGCATCCACTACGACGAGGGCACAGACCGCAAGCTGTTCATCGATCCGAACGAATGCATCGACTGCGGCGCATGCGAGCCTGAATGCCCGGTGAACGCGATCTTCCCGGAAGAGTCGCTTCCTCCCGAATGGGCGAACTACACGGTCATCGACGCGACCTGGTACACGGACAAGGCCGCCGCACGAGCGGCCGTCGACGCGGCCAAACCCGCCTGAGGCACCCCGGCCGCCGGTCCGCCCGCCGGCCCCCCGGTCGGGTCCCGCGCGCGACCGAAACCTGACCCAGATGCGCATCGTCTCGCTCCTCCCGTCCGCCACCGAGATCGTCTGTGCGATCGGCCTCGCCGATGAGCTCGTCGGCGTCACGCACGAATGCGATTTTCCGCCCGAGGCGGCCGGTAAGCCGATCATCACGCGCAGCGTCCACGACCTCGCCACGAGCTCGTCGCGCGACATCCATCGACTGGTCAGCGCGGCGGTCCACGGCGGCTCGTCGCTGTACGCCCTGGATGAGGAAGCGCTCGAGGCCGCTCGCCCGGACCTCGTCCTGACCCAGGAGCTGTGCCGCGTCTGCGCGGTCAGCTATCGCGAGGTCAACGAGGTCGCTCGCGCCATCGACGCCGACATCACGGTAATCTCGCTCGAACCGACGTCGATCGAGGGCATCTTCAACACGATCACGACGGTCGGAGCGATGGCCGAGGCGGAAGATGCCGCGGTCGACCTCGTCGAGTCGCTTCGCGAGCGCCTGGGCGCGGTCGAGGCACACGTCCAGGCCCGACGCGACGCGGGCCGCCGTGCCCCGAGGGTGGTCGGTCTCGAATGGCTGGACCCGCCGTTCGCCATTGGTCACTGGGTGCCGGAGCAGATCCGCCGCGCCGGTGGCTGGGACCTGCTCGGTGCCGATGGGGAAGCCTCGGTCCAGACGACCTGGGACGCGATAGCCGATGTCGACCCCGAGATGTTGTTGCTCATGCCGTGCGGGTACCACCTGGCGGAAACCGTCGCCGAATGGGCACGGGTCAGCCGTCCACCCGGCTACACGGAGCTGACGGCCGTGGAGCGGGACCAGATCTTTGCCCTCGATGGGTCCGCCTATTTCAGCCGCCCCGGCCCACGGGTGATCGACGGGATCGAGCTGCTCGCGGAGATCTTCGATCCCGACGGTTTCGTCGATATCGCGCCGTTTGGATCGTGGACACCGGTCCAGCCCTGACGGGCAGGAAAGTGCGACGATGCCATTCCGCGAAGGGTTCGACTGCCTGTGGTGCGGCTCGGCCCACGTGTGCCGTGGTCCAGACGAGCTCGAAGGCTGGGCTCAGCTGTGCCCCGCCTGCGTCGGCAAGGCCGGCGACAACGGCTTCCTCCGCTTCCGCCTGCGCCAGGCGTTGACCGATCGGGGGGCGGCGCACGCCGCGTCGAACGCCGTGGCCGGTGTCGTGACCGCAGGGTCCAATGCCGCCCCGCCCACGAAGGCAATGGACGAGGCTGTCGCCGAACCGGCGCGGCTCGTTGCCGATGAGATGCTTGCCTACTACGAGGCTCGGGCGTCCGAGTACGACGACTGGTACCTTCGGCGTGGCCGGTACACCCGCGGGCCGATCCACGACGCCGCCTGGCACGCCGAGCTCGATGCCGCCGGACGCTGGCTGGACGGGTTGCCAATCCGCGGCGAAATCGTCGAGCTCGCCGCCGGCACCGGCTGGTGGTCGCCGTTGCTCGCTTCCAGGGGTGAGCTGTCGCTCTACGACGGCGCAAGCGCGCCCCTGGACCTGGCACGCCAGCGGCTCGTTGCCCACGGCCTGCGCGCCCACCTGCACGTCCGCGACGCATGGCAGGAGCCGGATCGCCAGGTGGACGCCGTCTTCACCGGGTTCTGGCTGAGCCATGTCCCGCGCGATCGGCTCACCGGCTTCCTCGAGCTCGTGCGCCGGTGGCTCAAGCCCGGTGGCACGTACGCGTTCATCGACTCGCTCTTCGACCCACAATCGAGCGCGGCCGGCCACCCGACACCCGGCGATGACCGATCGGTCCGGCGTCTCGACGATGGGCGCGAGTTCACGATCGTGAAGGTGTACTACGAACCGGAGGACCTGGCGCGTGCGCTGAGCCGGGCGGGCTTCGAGGATGTGTCCGTGACCACCACGGGGCGGTTCTTCCTCACGGGCGTGGCCGAGGCCGGTCTGAGTGGCCAGGTGGCGTGACCGGGGAGGTTGCCACGGTCATTCTTATCTGATAAGCGGGCATTCCGCCCGTCGACTCACGGCCCGACGGAGATCGTCGTGGTCAGGGTCGTGGTATACGTCCCTGTTCGCGCTGCGGCGGGGATCGTCAAGCTGACTCCGAGCTCCTGCGTATACGTGCCGACGCCAAACAAGGCGTTCGAATGCAGGACTTTGCGGGCCACGTCGAGGGTGCCGAGCGGGCTGATCGCCGGGATCTTGGGGCCGTTCGTCGCGTCGATGGCCTGACCAGACATCCAAACTGGAGCGGCAGCCGACGTGAGCGCGAAGTTGGCGGCGGGGATGTCAGTTCCGCCGAATGGCCCGGAATAGGCGAATGGGGACGCCTGGATGGTCACGTTCCAGCCGAGGCCGACCACGAGCGAGGTGTCACTGGCCGTGAGCGTCATCATTCCACTGCTCGTCTGGATCTCGTGCGAGGACGTCACCGCCGGGAGCGTCAGGTTGGCCACCGACGCCGTCAGTGCCGCTAACGCCGATCCGCTCACCAACAGCGCCGCCCCAAGCCCGGTCAGGAGCGCGGGTATCACGGCC
>JBKKCW010000329.1:0-2852 GCA_046712485.1 Candidatus Limnocylindrales bacterium | reverse complement strand
GCGCGTGTGCGACTGGGACCAATGGCATGCGACGGCGTCGCTTGATCGTCGAGATCGGCCCCGTTTGACGCTGTGCCCGAGAACACCGCCCGAAATGTCAACTGAAAGGTACGCCTGACAGGATGCCCCGGTACTTATCTCTCCTGCTTGGGGGTACCGGGGATTGTTCAAGGTTTGGATGCACCGACGCGCACGTGGACGCGCGACTGGTCAGAGTCTTGTCGAGCTGGCATTGGTCCTGCCGGTTCTGCTCCTCATCGTTCTCGTCGCGATTGACTTTGGGCGGGTGTTCTTCGGCTAAAAAACACTCACCAACGCGACCCGCATTGGCGCGAACTACGCCGCTTCGCATCCAGCGGCTTGGGGAACACCCGGTGACGCGTCGCAGCGAGACGAATACGAAGAGCTCATCCTGCGCGACACGGACGTCGCGAACTGCGATCTCGTCGGTGGAAGCCCACCAGCCCCCACCTTCACGGATGGCTCGGACACAGCCACTCCGGACTCTTCCACGGACGTGGGTGATCGTGTCGACGTTGGCCTCAGCTGCACGTTCCAGCCGCTGACCCCGATCATCAGTGCTGTGGTCGGCAGCAACGTAGTGCTGTCCGCTAACGCCGAGTTCCCCGTTCGGGCCGGTTCCATCCTCGGCGTGCCGATCCCACCCGCGGTGACGCCGGGGCCAACGCCTGTTCCTACGCCAACTCCTGGCCCCGGCGCCACTCCGACTCCTACGCCGACCCCCACGCCCGTTCCGTGCATTACCGTCCCGGACCTCGTCAATCCGGCTCCCGAAACTGTCGCTCAAGCCCGCGCGGAGTGGTCGGCCGCTGGCTTCACAGGGTCATTCAGCCCGAACGGCCAGAACAATAGAACGGTGCTGAGCCAGAGCGTCGCCCCCGGAACGTGCATGGCACCAACAACTTCAGTCTCGGTGACGCACTCATGAGTCGCACCAACGGTCAGCGTGCGCGCGGCCAGAGCCTGGTTGAGTTGGCGCTCGTACTGCCCATCGTCCTGCTGCTGTTCATGGCAATCTTCGATTTTGGTCGCGCGATCTTTGCCTACAACACCGTTTCGAACGCCGCCAGGGACGGGGCGCGCGTTGCGATCGTGGACCAGAGCTCGACTGCCGGTGTTTCGAATGCCGCGAAGGCAGCTGCCGATCAGGCTACTGGCCTCGGGCTCAACCCGGCGGACACCAACCAGGTCCGCGTCCAGTACTTCCTGCCTGACCTCAGCGGCCCTTGCCCGCCGGCGTGGGGTGAATGGGCCGGTTGCGTCGCAGACGTGCGAGTCCAGTACTCATACAGTCCGGCAACACCGGTGGTCGGGCTGATCGTCGGTCCGATCACCGTTGGATCCACCACACAACTCCCAATCGAAAAGACCAACAAATGAACGCCAACCATTCGGCGTCCCGGAGGACCGGCATGTTCGGATCGATTTGCTCTTCGAGCCGCGACCGCACACATGGGCAAGCACTCGTCCTTGTTGTGATTGCCTTCGTCGCAGTGCTCGGGATGGCCGCGCTCGTCATCGATGGCGGCGCTGCGTACGCCCAGCAGCGGCGGGCGCAGAACTGGACCGACTCGGCGGCGAATGCCGGTGCCGTGCAGCTGATGCGGCGGCTCGTCGGCGTTAGCGGATCGGACGCGCAATGGGATGCGCGCGTAGTCGCGGCAGTCAATGAGTCGATCGCACCCGACGGTCTCGACACCATCACGACCATCGAATACACCGATGTCGCCGGAGCCACAGTCGGACCAGCTGGTGGCGGAAGCATTCCCCCCAATGCTGCAGGCGTCCATGTCGTCGGAAACCGCTCCTTCAGCACCTTCTTTGGCGGCATCCTGGCGCTCGTGCCAGGCGGGTCTGGCGTCTACCAGTTCACTGCGACCACCGAGGCCGTCGCCGTCACCGGCTACTCGTCGGGCGCCGCGCCGGCTGGCCTCATTCCGGTGACATTCCCGGTGCTTTACACCCAGTGCGATGGAAATGACTTCGTAGTCGACGGGAACTGGCCCGTCGGCCCGGCTAACCGGCTCGTTGTGCCCTTGTGCAGTAACGGACCCGGCAATGTCGGGTGGATCGACTGGACACCCACCGCCGGCGGCGCCAGCGAACTTGCGGATGCGATCACGGACCCGAACAATCCACCGATCACGACGCCCAAGTGGTACTACATCACCCAGACGGGGTCCATCAGTTCCGGCCCGGTGCAGTCGGCAATGGAGTCGTGGATCGGCAAGGACATCTTGCTACCGATCTTCTACGCGGACGAACCCGATCCATTGCCGGGGACCTGCAACTCGACGCCAGGAGGCAGCCAGACACTGCTCTCGGACTGCCCCATCGGCGACCGTGGCGGGAACGGATCCAACCAGTGGTACTACCTCGTCACATTTGCATCGTTCCACCTCGAAGAGGTGTATTTGAATGGCGGCGACGGGGGTGCCTGCGACCCTGGTGAGATCAATGGCGGCAACATCTCCGGCTGCCTGATCGGTTACTTCACCGCTGATGTGGCGCCAGCGAATCTGACCATCGGTCCCGGAGGGGGCTCGACGCCTGCGAGCAACCTCACGCCGCCGACGGTTCAGCTCATCAAATAGCCTCGCGACCGCGGCGGAGGCGCCCTGCCGCCAGGCCCTGCCGGCAGATACATCCCGACTTTCGGCCCCGCGACCTAACACCAGGACGTCGTCCGTTGCCGACCAAACCCGGGCGGCGCGTGCCCCTTTAGGCTATGAATCGCTGTCCATCCGCTGCCCCATGGGACCTTCGGGCTGGCAGCCACGCACCGTTCAGGGAGCGGGATCGGTGCCCCGCCAGTCCGTCGGGACTGGAAC
>JBKKCW010000328.1:0-7328 GCA_046712485.1 Candidatus Limnocylindrales bacterium | reverse complement strand
CCTGTGGCAAGGAAGCCCAGGTCCCGTTCCGCCCGACAAGCGGCAAGCCCGTCTACTGCAGCGATTGCTTCCGCAGCCAGCGCGGGTAGCCAATTCTCGAGGCCCGGTCGCAAGCCCGGACATCGAGCAATAACGAGCGACCCGGGTCGTCAGTCGACCCGGGTCGTTTGATTCAAGGCTCCCGCCCGTAAGGTGCACGCAAGCACCATATTCCGGTGCAGGAGCCCCGATTTCGTCCGAGCCATCCGTACTGGTTCGGGGTACCGTTTCGTTTCACTCAGCGTGGTCGGGTATCCGACCCGCGCAATCATCCCTGAGGTCTTCCAATGCCCGCCGAAGACGAGCACGTCGCTCACCCACGGCTGTACGGTGCGCCCGCGTACGCGCGGCCGCCGATGAACGTTCCGGCAACGGCACTCCCGCTCGATGCCGACGACTTGCCAATCGCCGCCGAGCAGACGCCGGAGGAGCGCGCCGTCGCGGAACGCCTCCCTGCAAGTCCGTATCGCGTCGCCGAACGCCCCGCGCCGACCACACCTGCGCAGCCTCAGCCGCAGCCGGTGCTGCTGAGCGCTCTCGCCGACCGCATTCTCCGCCGCGCCTCCTAGGCCCGTTCCCCAAGCGGGCCTAGGTCAGGCCGGCTTCTTGGGCTTCTTCGGCTTTGGCGGTCGCTTCGGTGTCTTGTCACCCACTGGTCTGCCTCCGTCGATGGTTGGGTTCAGCATGCCCGGACCGAAGGGCCGAGCCTCCTCCAGCGTACTGCGATTCGGTTGTCACGGACCGGGCACAATCGGCCCTTGCCGAAGCATCGTACGAACCGCTATCACGGTGTAAAGGAGATTGCCATGTGCCTGACGTGTGGATGTATGCAGGCCCATCTCGAGATGGGAGAGCACAACATGGTCTATGAAGACCTGCAGCGCGCGGCCGAGGAGAACGGCCGGACGGTCGACGAGACGCTCGATATCGTCGCCAGGACGGTGGCCATCGATCGCGGTGACCATGCCGAGGAATACGGCGAGAAGCGGGGCTCCTAGGCTCGAGCCAGCACCCAGGCGTGGTCGCCAGCCGATCAACAGGACGATCGGCGAGGATGCCAGGCCCTGGCTGTTATCGAGCGGGTCGTCTACTGCTGCCACAAGGAGGCAGACGCCGAGCTCTACCGCGCGGTCATGAATCGGTGACCCGAAAGACGGTCCCGGCGGCGTCGGTCAGGTAGAGCTCCCCGGACTCGTCCTCGCCAAACGAGGTGATCTGGGCAGCCGTGTCGAGGGCCCGGGTCGGCGATACGCCACGCGCCGCGCCCCGATCCACGAACCAGATCTCCCCCGAGCAGTAGTCACCGAAGAAGTAGGCACCCACGAGGTCCGGGAAGTCGGTCCCCCGGTAGACGTAGCCGCCAGTAACCGAGCAGCGGCTGCCGCCGTGGCCGTATTCGGTCACAGGTAGGGCCATGCCGGTCCGCACGCATCGGCTCGAAGGCCGGGGGCAGTGGGCGCCTTCCATGACGCGCCAGCCAAAGTTGAGGCCACGACCGGCGTTACGACCCTTGAACGCAGATGCCCGATCGATCTCCTCCCAGCGGCCCTGCCCGACGTCTCCGATCCAAAGATCACCCGTCGCGCGGTCGAACGAGAAGCGCCACGGATTGCGCAGACCGTATGCCCAGATCTGGTCCAGACCGCTGCGCCCGACATACGGGTTTGTCGATGGGATGCCGTACTGGAGCGAGCCCGTTCGGCGGTCGACGTCGATCCGCAGGAGCTTGCCAAGCAGCGTGCCGCGACTCTGCGCCCGGTTGCCCGGGTCGCCGGCGCTCCCGCCATCGCCGAGCCCGATGTACAGGTACCCGTCCGGCCCGAACGCGATGTGCCCGCCGTTGTGGTTGTCAAACGGCTGCCGAACACGAAGGAGCGTTCGCCCGCTACTTCCGTCCACGCGGTTGACGTTGCTCGAGACGCGATATTCGCGGATCACGCTCGTGCCCTCGAGGTCCGTGTAGCTCAGGTAGAGCTTGCCGTTGCTCTCGTAGCCCGGGTGGAAGGCCAGGCCAAGAAGCCCCTGCTCCCCACCGCGCGACACGGCTCGCGAGATGTCGATGAACGGCGCGCCGACCAGGGTGCCGTCCTTGATGATCCGGACCCTACCCGTCTGCTCGACGACGAAGGTCCGGCCCGAGCCGTCCCCCGCGTGGGTGACCAGGAGCGGTGCCGAGAGACCAGAGGCCACGGGGTGTAGGCCGAGGTGGATCCGTGACGGGACGACCGCGGCATTCGCCTCGATCGGCACGAGCAGGGTTCCCACGAGGAGGGCGGCGAGCCCGAGACGATGGGGCGCGGGTTGGGTACGCATGAGTCAAGGATCGGTCGGCTCGTCAAGTGCCGTCGTTCGGCCGTGAGGTTCGTGGCTATTTGACCCAGCGACGCGCGATCGACGGTGGCTCGGACGGTTCGGGGCGGTCCTCGCTGACGTCGACGGACCAGCTGCCGCTGGCCGCGTCCCAGGGTTCTTCGCGAACCTCGAGTCGCCCGGCAGTCGTTGCGACGAGCAGCCGACCCCGGCGATCCCAGTCCGCCCATTGAACCCCCTCGAGGAGGTGCGTGGCACCACGCTCTGCAATCGCGTACCTGGCCTCCGACCACGACGGCGGGCCCGAGCGATAGGCGGCATACGAACCGGCAGCCGTGAGCCGAGTCGCTCCACGTGCTCCAGGGCGCTGCTTCTCCATGACAAGTCGCGCGGCGCGCCGGATGTCCCAGGGGTCGAGCTCGGGCTCGTACGGCGGAGAGTCGGCGGTCTCGGTCCAGCCGCGCCGCCGTTCGACGGCGAAGACAGGCGGACGTGTGAGCTCGAGCCCGAAGCCGTACCGCTGCCGCAACGGCTCGATCTCGCCCTCGGCCGGAGGACCCACCTCCCAGATCCGCGGACGCTCCGTGAAATGGAGGCCGCACGTCCAGGTACCGCAGGTCCCCCAGGCGGCGAGCGCCGTGAGCCAGGGCAGCCGGGAGATCGCGATGTACGTCGGCCCAGCCGCCCACGAGGACTTCTGGCGAAGCGTGAAGTACGCGAACCACTGGCCGTCGGGCGACAGGTCGCAGCGCTGCGGGTAGAGGTTGGCGTGGATCCACGAACCGCGCTCGAACGTCCCGGCTTCCGGGTCCCAGCGGCTCACCTGCGACCAATCGCTCGGACCACGCCGCAGGATCGCAACAACGGGCGAGCGCGTGGCCGGGATGCCAAACAGACGCGGCTTCATTTGTGCATTCCTATCACAGCGCGCCCCTGCACCGACAACTACGCTTCATGGATGGAACCAGACGTCCCGGCGCGCGTCGTCACGCTCGTCCTTGTCGGTGCCGATGGACGCGTCCTTGGACGATTGCCGGCGTTCGTGGTCGACACTCCGTGGTGGCAGGATGCCGGCCCCGTGGTTTCCGGGGCACGGGCGTTGTTCGGCATCGACGCGACCATCCTGCGGCTCCTGGAAACCGAGCTCTCGGCGCCACCCGGCGGTGCGGTCACGTATCTGGCCGAGGTGGACGCGGCCCGCGTTGCGGAAGGTTTGGGCGCGACCGCCCTTCGCCCGTGGTCTGGCTCGTTACCGGATGACCCAGTACGGCGTCCGTACGCCCGACCTGGCGGACCTGGCGCGGACCTCGCCTGGGCCGACGCAGCTTTGACTGCCGCCGGGTTGACGCGAACCGCCCCGGCCGAGCAGGTGCGCACGTGGAACCTGTCCAGCCTCTGGCGGCTGCCCACGACCGACGGTGGCGCCTGGCTCAAGGTCGTCCCGCCGTTCTCTGCGCACGAGGGCGCGCTGCTCACGTTGCTGGGAGGGGAAGCCGTTCCGCGGTTGCTCGGACACGACGGTGAGCGGATGTTGCTATCCGAGATCGAGGGCGATGACCAGTACGCGGCGGGAGGTCCGACACTCACCAAAATGGTCGACATGTTGGTCGCGATCCAGACAACATGGCTGGGGCGGATCGACGAGATCCTGCGTCGGGGGCTCCCCGACTGGCGTAGCGGACCGCTGGCGGGCGCGATCGGCGGCGTCGTCGAACGTGCCTCGCCGAGCCTGCCGCCTGCCGATCGGATCGCGCTTCGCGCGTTCGTGGATGCGTTGCCCGTTCGTTTGCGTGCGATCGGAGCGTGCGGGATCGATGACACGCTGGTCCACGGGGACTTCCATCCCGGCAACGTCCGCGGTACCCCGGGCCGCCTGACCCTTCTCGACTGGGGGGACAGCGGGGTGGGCCACCCGTTACTGGATCAATCGGCGTTCCTCACGCGCATCGAGCCGTCGGAGGTCGCCCACGTGCGCGAGCATTGGCACGGAGCCTGGCGTCGTGCGGTTCCGGGCTGCGACCCGGATCGGGCCGCCGGACTGTTGACGCCGATCGCGGCTGCTCGCCAGGCGGTCATCTACCAGCGCTTCCTCGACAGCATCGAGGCCGCGGAGCGGGTGTATCACCGCGCGGACGTCCCCGACTGGCTCGAGCGCACCGCGGCAGTCCTTCGCGAGGAGCGAGCCGCCGGGTAGACGTCCACTGTTGACCCCATCCGACGAGGACCGAAAACCGGTCCGCTGTTCGACCTGCCGCTCGCCGCGCGGCGCTATCCTCCGGTTGGTCGGGTCCGCGCTGCAAGCGGCCGACTCGGGTTCGTGCCGTTGATCCGGGCGGGCACGGTCTCGCTGGCGTCTTCTGGCGGCTGCAAGAGCCGCCGGCGCCGAATCGCCGCCTCGATCTCGCGCTCGCGCTCCGTCTGCATCACCTCGATCAATCCCATCTGGAACATGTGGCTGGCTCCTCGAGCGTCACGGTCGCCTGGTCGCGTCCTGGTCGCCGGAGCATCCCGCGCATACATGTCAGTTTCTGTCATGAACCTTTGGAGGAACTCGCCATGAGCAATCTCGTCGACTTCGAGTCGCTGCCCGTGATCGATGTGTGGGGCACGGCGGTCCGGGCGCGTCGAGTCGAAGGTGAGCGGATCACATTCGCGCTCGTGGAGCTCGCCCCGAACGCAATCGTGCCCGGTCATCAGCACGAAGCCGAACAGCTCGGCATGGTCATCGAGGGAAGCGTCACGTTCACGATCGGCGATGAGCAGCGCGAGCTCGGACCTGGCGGCACCTGGCGGATCCCCTCGAATATGCCGCATCAGGTCACGACTGGATCAGCCGGGGCGACCGTGATCGACATCTTCAACCCGACCCGAGCCGATTGGGACGCCTTGCCGCAGTCTCCGCCGCAGCCCATCGCGGGCTGGTCCCATCGCCCCTGAGCGACGATCAGAAGGCGTCGTTCGCCGAGGGCAGGATGGGCAGCGCGAACCCGATCTCGGCCCCACCACCCTCACGGGGCAGGGCCCAGATCCGGCCGTGCAACGCCGTCGTGATCCGCTGACAGAGGGTGAGGCCGATCCCAAGGCCGCTCGCCGCCTCCCGCGCCTCCTGCGAGCGGTAGAACGGCTCGAACAGCGTCTCAGGGAGATCGTCACCGAAGCCGATCCCTCGATCGCGGACAGTGACGCAGACGTCAGTGTCAGTCGCCGAAATCTCCACGTCGATGGGGGTGTCAGCTTGGCTGTACTTCACGGCGTTGGACAGCAGGTTCTCGACGAGCAGGGTCAGGTAGGTCTCATCGGCGTCCACGACGGCGGTGGTCATGATCGTCGAGAAGCGGATCTCCCTCGAGGGATGGCGCGCGGCGTAGGACCGGACTTCGCGCTCGATGACACGTTCGAGCACCTGGGGCTCGAGATCCGGTTCCGTTCCTGAGCCAAGCCGTGTCAGGTGAAGCAGGTTCTCGATGATGGAATGCAGTCGATCGGCGTCCGCGACCATGTCCGCGAGCATCGACTCCTTGACCTCGTCCTCGAGGTGCGGCCCACGCGACTGGAGCAACCGGGCATTGCCGTAGATCGTCGTGACCGGCGTTCGAAGCTCGTGCGAGACGAGCCCGAGAAACTCGTCCTTGACTGCGTTCGACGCAGCCAGCGCGCGAGCGGACGCACGTGAGCGCTCTTCGGCGCTGTGCCGTTCGGTCACATCGACAAGCACATTGATCGCGCCTGCGAGGCGGCCCGCCTCATCGAACAACGGCGTTGGATACGCTTCGAACCGGACCCGCGTTCCATCGGGCCTGAGCGCGATGGCCTGTCCGCCACGGACGGCGCGTTTCTCGCGAAGGGCGATGGCCATTGGGCATTCGTCGTGGCGCATCGGCGACCCATCTGTTCGAAGGAGGCGGAGCGAGCCACACCACGCCTCCCCGATCTCGGGCCGCCGCCCCCACAGCTCAGCAGCGGCGTCGTTGAAGAAGGTGATCCGGCCCGCTTCGTCGGTCGTGTATGTGGCGACGCCGAGCGCCTCCAGGAACTGCTGGTAACGGACGCCGCGACCGGGGTGCGGTCTGGCGATGACGTCGTCGTCGGCGCGATCGAGCACGTCCGGGTCCGGGACCAGGGACAGGAGCCGACGGTCGGGCTCGCTAGCCGCCTGTGGCCCTGTCTCCCCGAGCGCCAGATTCTGGTCCGTCTGTATCGTCTCTTGAACGGTCACGTCGCCCCTCACGGTTGACGATTCGTGCAGTGTAGAAAGGTTCCCGGGCGCCCATGCTATACCCGAGGGCCGACTGCAACAAACCTGTTAGGCGATCAGCGTCTGATGGTGCCTTGCCCTGATGTCAGCGATCAATCGCGGTTGGAGCCGCGGCGCGGGCGCTCGTCCTTGGGCGGTTTGGGCTCGCGGCCAGGGCGCGGTGGTCGGGGCTGGGTGCCTGGGGCCATGTCTGGTCGCTTCTCTTGCGGCCCACGCGCTCGTGCTGCGGCGACGGATTCGGCGAAGGCCTTGGCCGTGGCAGCGGGCAAGCTCCCAAGCCACGCGGCCTCGATCTGCTTGACGCGCTCGGTCTCCGCGGAGCGACGCTCGCGCTCGTGCTTGGAATGCCTGGCCACGTTCCGTCCTTTCCGATGGGCGACGATGAGGTCAGAGTGTAGTCGCCCCGGCCGGGATCGTCGCCTCGTGGCCTATCCTTCGGGCGTGAGCCTCTACTCGCTGTCGGATCCCGGGAGCTTGATCGCCCCGACCCTCGTGGCCGCCTTTGACGGCTGGGTTGACGCCGGAGCTGCGGCGACCACGGCCCTCGAGCAGCTCGTCGACGACGCGCCGGTGGTTGCCCGCTTCGACGCGGATGTCCTCTTCGACTACCGCGCTCGGCGGCCACCGCTCGAGATCGTAGACGGCAAGCTGACCGAGCTCACCTGGCACCAGCTCGTGGTGCGGCACGTCCGGGTAGCCGACCGCGATCTCCTCGTCCTGGTTG
>JBKKCW010000327.1:0-5818 GCA_046712485.1 Candidatus Limnocylindrales bacterium | reverse complement strand
TGCGTGTCGACGACGGCCGTCACAGGGTCCGGCGTCAACATCCGGAGGTCGGCCGCGATCTCGCGAGCCTGTGCGTGCGTCGAGCGGGTGTCGACCAGCAGGAGCGCCCCGTCGCCCAGGACCACGCCGATGTTCTGGTCGTAGAACTCGTAGCGACGCACGAACACGCGATCGCCGATCTCGACCCAGGTGGACACACGCGCATGGTATCGGGGTCGAGGGTCGCGTAGGCTCGTGGCGTGCCACCGATCGTCAGTCGTGCCCGGTCAGTTGACGGCACCGAGCTGCTCGTGCGTCTTTGGCCGGCCCGCGACCCCGCCCAATCATGGGCGTCCGTCCTCCTCGTGCACGGCCTCGGTGAACACTCGGGCCGGTACGACCACGTGGGCGATCAGCTGGCGGCCGGTGGTCTTGACGTCCATGCGTTCGATCTCCGCGGCAACGGCGGGTCGGGCGGGCGGCGTGGGCACGTCGATCGGTGGACCCAACTGCATGTCGACCTCGAAGCACGCCTCAGCGCCGTGCGGGATGCGGCAGGCGGGCGCCCTGTTGTCCTCTACGGTCATTCGTTGGGCGGGCTCATCGTGCTCGGCTACCTGCTGACCGCCCGCCCCAAGCCCGACCTGGTTGTGCTGACGTCGCCCGGACTGGATTCGACGCTGCCGGGTTGGAAGAAGACCCTGGCGAAGGCGCTCAGCCGGATCGTGCCGACGCTCGAGATCCCGAACGGCATCGATGGCACGACGCTCTCCCGTGATCCGAAGGTCGCCGAGCGCGTGGCCGCGGACCCAGCGTGCGGCAGAACGAGCACCGCCAGGTTCGCGGCCGAGGGTCTTGCCGAGGTCGCCCGTGTCCGGCGTGACTGCGGAGGACTGCGTCTCCCGACGCTGGTGCTCCATGGCCTCGACGACGGGTTGGTGCCGGCCGCCGCCTCCGAGACCCTTGCAGCCTTGCCCAACGTGGAACGGCGCACGTATCCCGGCCTGCGGCACGAGCTCCACAACGAACCGGAGGGACCGGCCATCCTCGACGAGGTGATCGCCTGGCTTCGTGCTAGCATCGCGCGACAACCGAACATCGCCTCCGGGGAGCGCCCAGAGCGCTGAGAGTGTGGCAAGCGCCACAGACCCGCGGAACCTGATCCGGTTCGTACCGGCGAAGGAAGCAGGCCCGTCGACTCGTTGACGCCGCACCCCGTACGCGGTGGCGGCACGAATCGCGTCGAGGAGGTTCGGAACCATGGCCACTACGCTCCGCGGCCCGGCAATTGATGCCGAGCGCGACACCCGCTGGAGAACCAGAGACATCGTTGTGGCGGCCGTCATCGGCGTTGCGTTCGGTGTCGGCTTCTGGGTCTTCGGCGCTGTCTGGCGCGCGCTCGAATTCATCGGCCCAATCCAGAACGTCCTGTACGGCGCGTGGCTCATGCCCGCGCTCGTGGCCGCGCTGATCATCCGCAAGCCCGGAGCCGCGCTGTTCGCCGAGCTTGTGGCGGCCGGTTTGTCGGCTCTGCTGGGCAGCACCTGGGGTGTCGACACGCTGCTGTCAGGGTTCGTCCAGGGCGCCGCCGCCGAGCTCGTGTTCGCGTTCACGCTCTACCGGCTGTGGAGCTTCCCGGTGCTGGCTGCGGCTGGGCTGGCGAGCGCGGCCGCCGCGTACGTCCACGATGTCGTCCTCTGGTATGCCGGCTACGCGACCGACGTCCTCGTCGTGATCGGCATCGCCATGGCGGCGTCCGGTGCCGTCCTGCTCCCTGCGGCTTCGATCGGTCTCGTCCGTGCCCTGCGGCGAGCGGGGGTCCTCGAAGGGTTCCCCGACTGACAGTCGTCCGGTTCGCGACCGCCAACGCGACCATGCCGGGCCGACTCGAGGCCCGCGGGTTCGGGTTCACCTTCCGCGGGTCGCCGGTGCCCGCGCTCCAGGGCGTGGACGTTGCGGTGGAGCCCGGCGAGTGCCTCCTGGTCGTCGGGCCATCCGGCTCAGGCAAGAGCACGTTCGGGCTGGCTGTCGCTGGGCTGGTTCCGCGGGAGATCGCCGGGGAAGCGACCGGGTCGCTGACCGTGGCCGGTCGAGACACGTCCAGCTATGAACCGGCGGCGTTGGCCGCCGCGGTTGGCATGGTCTTCCAGGATCCGTCCGTGCAGCTGGTGATGGACCGAGCCGGGGACGACGTTGCTTTCGGCCTCGAGAACCGCGGCTGGCCCCGCCAGCGGATGCTGCAACGCGTGCCGGAGGCCCTTGCCGCCGCAGGCCTCGCCGGCTTCGAACGACGACTCGCGCGCACGCTCTCGGGCGGCCAGCAGCAACGCCTCGCGCTGGCTGGGGCCCTGGCCGCGCAACCGGCGATCCTCGTGCTCGACGAACCGACGGCCAACCTCGATCCGGCCGGTGCCGCTGCATTCTTCGAGCGGCTCGCGAGTATCCGCGCGTCGCGCGCGGCCACGATCGTCCTCGTCGAGCATCACGTGGACGCGGCGTGGTCGCTGGCCGATCGCGTGCTTGCCCTCGGGCAGGATGGGGCGCCGATCGCGGCAGGGAGCCCGGACACGGTGCTGCGCGAGGCTGGGCGGACGATGGCCGCGGCAGGCATCTGGCTACCCGACGCTGTGGAGCCGTTGCCGGTGACCGGTGACCCCCCGGTAACCCGTGACCCCGGGGCCCGGGATGGACGAACGGTCGCGCAGGAGCCGCGTGTGACGGCCGAGTTCCTGGCAGCTCGAGGGCTGCGATTCGAATACGAGCCGCGGGGACTTGTGCTTCGGGACGTCGATTTCGTGGCGAGAGAAGGGGAGCGAATCGCGCTCGTCGGCCCCAACGGCGGTGGCAAGTCGACGCTCGGGCGGTTGCTCGTCGGTCTGCTTCGACCGCAGGGCGGGACCGTGCGATTGCATGGCCTGGATCCGGTCCGAGTCCCGGCAGCCGCCCTCTCCCGGACGGCGGGTTACGTGTTCCAGCGACCCGCGCAGCAGTTCCTTGCCCCCCGGGTGAGCGATGAGGTGATGCTCGGGCTGCGCGCCGAGGAGCGCGATGAGGCGACACGGCTCATGGACCGCCTCGGGATGCCGCTCGGAACGTTTGGAGCCCGAAGCCCGTATCGGCTCTCGGGCGGCGAGCAGCGACGGTTGTCGCTGGCGTGTGCCCTCGTCCGGCGGCCGGGCGTCCTCATCCTCGACGAGCCGACGTTCGGACAGGATCGCCGCGGCTACCAATCACTGCTGACCATCCTTCGCGAGAGGGTCGCGGAGGGGACGTGCTTGATCGCCGCGACCCACGACGAGCGGTTCGTCCGCGACGTGGCGGAGCGGATCGTGACCCTGAACGACGGCAGGATCGTCGGTGACGAACCTGACCGGACGCGCTCGGCAGAGCAGGGGAGCCGCGCGTGATCGTCCCTGCCACGATTCCCGACGATCGCCTCGCCAGCCTCCTTGGCCGGACAAGTCCGCTGACAAAGCTCGGCGTCGCGATCGCCTGGCTGCTGGGTCTCGCTGTGACGACGCAGCCGTGGCCGCCAGTGGTGATCGCCGCCGCCGCCCTCGTCGCTGGCGTCGTGTTGGGACGCATTCCGCTCGGGGGTCTCGTCCGCGCGATCACGCCGCTGTGGATCGTGGCGGTGGTCGTGGTGGTCAGCAACAGCGTGTTCGGGGCGGCCAACCCGGATCCCGCGGCGACGGAGATCCTTCGTCTCGGGCCGCTTCGGATCACCGAACAGGCGGTGTCGATCGCCGCCGCCCTCGGGCTCCGGGTGGTGGCCATTGCATCGGTCGGGGCAGTGTTTGCGCTGACGACCGACTCCACCCGGCTTGTCGACGCATTGGTGCAGCAGGCGCATGTGCCCGAACGCTTCGCCTATGGCGCGCTCGCCGCGTATCAGGCCGTCCCGCAGTTCGCGGAGAATCTCACGACCTTGGGCCAGGCCCGCCGGATCCGCGGCCTGCGAAGCAGCTGGCACCCTCGAATGATCCTCGGGCTGCTCGTCCTGGCCATCCGCCACGGCGACAGGATGGCAATCGCGATGGACGCCCGCGCGTTCGGCTCGGGCCCGCGCAGCCGCTACCGCGTGGTGCGCTGGCGCCCGCTCGACCTGGTCGTCGCCGTTGGCGCGGCCGTCGTGCTTGCCGGAGCGCTTCAGCTCGGTAATGTCCGCTGACCGCGCATCCCGCAGGGCCGCTGAGCAGACAGCCGTGCGGGCCGCCATGATCACCCCGTGAACGACTCGAGGACCATCGTCTTCTTCCCCGAGGGCGCCTTCGGCCCGACCAACAACTGCGTCGGGATCGGTCAGGTCCTTCGTGCTCGCGGGCACCGGGTCGTATTCATCGTGGAGGAATCGTTCGCCGGCACCCTGGAGGCCAAGGGCTTCGAGGAGCGGCTGATGCGGCTCGGGCCAAAGCCCGAGGTCGAGGAGATCCCCGGCCAGTTCTGGATTGATTTCATCCGGGACACTGCGCCGGTGTTTCGGAAGCCCACGATCGTCCAGCTCGAGGAGTTCATCGCGCCCACGTGGGCGGCCCTGATCGACGGCGCGAAATACGTGAACCCGCGGCTTACCGAGATCATCGACGAGCTCGCCGCCGACGCGATCGTCGAGGACAACGTCGTGGGCTTTCCGGCGCTGGCCGCGTCGGGTCGGCCGTGGGTGAGGATCGCCTCCTGCAACCCGGCGGAGATCAAGGACCCGGACGTGCCGCCGTTTTCGTCGGGGCTCCCGGCTGCGGATCGGGCTGCCTGGCCGGACTTCCTCGCGGAGGTCGAGCGGACCCACCGCGACCTGTGGGGCGATTTCGATGCGTTCTGTCGCGCGCATGGCGAGACGGGTCTGCGGTACGGCCCGGAAGGCCCCGACTTCATCGCCGAATCACCGTGGCTGAACCTGTACCTCTATCCGGCCGAGGCCGACTACCCGCGCCGCCGGCCGCTGGCACCGACGTGGCACCGGCTCGATTCGTCGGTCCGGGCGGCCTACACGACCTGGGAGCTCCCCGAGCACCTGCGCGAACGCGACGGCGCGCTGATCTACCTGTCGCTCGGCAGTCTCGGTTCGGCCGACGTCGGGCTGATGCAGCGTTTGGTCGATCTCCTGGCGACGACGGAGCACCGGATCATCGTCTCGAAGGGTCCATTGGCGGACCAGATCACGCTCCATGACAACCAGACCGGTGAGGGTTTCCTGCCGCAGCCGGCCATCCTCCCGCAAGTGGATCTCGTGATCACCCACGGCGGCAACAACACGGTCACCGAAGCGTTCCACCACGGCAAGCCGATGATCGTGCTCCCGCTGTTCTGGGACCAGGTTGACAATGCGCAGCGCGTCGACGAAACGGGCTTCGGGCGTCGGTTGGCAACGTACGGCTTCCGGGACGAGGAGCTTACCGACGCGATCGACGAATTGCTGGCCGATCTCGCCCTCCATTCGCGGCTCGCCGAGGTATCCGCACGACTCCAGGCCAGCCCTGGAACTGTCCGGGCAGCCGATCTGATCGAGCGAGTGGCACGAACTGGAGAACCGGTGGCGCGTCGGGTCTGAAGTGGCGCGCCGTGTCTGAACCAGCCCGCGTGGCGCGACGACCTTCCGGGCCGGCGTACGATGATGCGACAACCGGCTCACCTGAGCGACATGCAAGGAGGCCCTCCGTGACCGACGTCCTCGAGCGCGTCAAGGCGTACCAGCAATTCATCGGCGGTCAGTTCGTGGACGCGGCCGACGGACGCACGGTCGAGGTCATCAACCCCGCCAGCGACAAGCCGATCGCGACGGTCCCGGCAAGCTCCGCGGAGGATGTCGACCGGGCGGTCAATGCCGCGGAGGCCGCCTTTG
>JBKKCW010000326.1:0-3803 GCA_046712485.1 Candidatus Limnocylindrales bacterium | reverse complement strand
ACCCAGGACCTCGCCGACATCCACGTTGCGAGTGCCGCGGAGGCGCACTACCAGGTCGCCGAGATTCGCCGGCTGCGGGGTGACTACGCTGGCGCTGAGGCGGCCTACCGTCGCGCGCATGAGCGTGGGCGCGATCCGCAACCCGGTCTGGCGTTGCTCCGCTTGGCAGAAGGTCGTGCCCAGGCGGCTGCGGTGTCGATCTCGGCGGCGCTCACGGCACAACCGACAAACCAGTTGGCCCGGTTCAGCCTCCGGCTGGCCCAGGTGGAGATCGCGCTGGCGGTGCCCGACCTCTTGCTGGCGCGCGAGGCATTGGACGAGCTCGAAGACACCGCCGCGGCGGCCGGGACGTCGGGGTTCCTGGCCGGGGTCCGACGCGCCGCGGGTCTGGTGCTGCTCGCCGAGGGCCGGGCGGCAGACGCGTTGCCTGCCCTCCGCGATGCCTGTCAACGCTGGCTGGAGATCGAGGCACCGCTCGAGGTCGCTCGGGTCCGGCTGCTCCTCGCCCGCGCCTATCTCGCGCTCGACGACGGCGATGCCGCTGGGCGGGAGCTCGACACGGCGGAGGCGACGCTGCGTCGTTTGGGCGCCGTGCCCGATCTCCGTGCGGTTGCGGCCATGCGCGGGCGGACCAGTGCAGGCGGATTGAGCGCCCGGGAGATCGAGGTCCTGCGACTGGTTGCCGGAGGACGGTCGAACCGCGAGGTCGCCGATCGACTCGTCATCAGCGAGAAGACGGTCGCACGGCACCTGTCGAACATCTTCACGAAGCTCGACGTATCGTCGAGGACGCAGGCCGCGGCCGCCGCGCACGAGCTGGGCATTCGAGCGGACGGCCGCTAAAGCCAGGCGCGGCGACGGACCGGACCTCAGTCGAGGCCGACCTCGACGTCGGCAGTCGGGACCACGGAGACGACGCGGGTGTGCGTTCGCCCGATCAACCCCGACTCGACGATCATGTCGTCGATGACGTGCGCGCCGGGTGCCTCGACGAGGACGAAGCCCTCGTGCGACGGCCGGTTGATCCACGAGCCGCGGAGCTCGAGGCCTTCGGTCGCAACGATGAGCTGTTCGAACCGGTCGAACGCCCCGCTCGTGGCGACGGCGTCAGCCTGACTTCGAAAGGCGCAGCTCTCCGCGTTGTGGGTGTTGACGATCATGTACAGCACGGTCGATCTCCTCTGCTTCCGTCGGGCCTTCCGTGGGTCCCGCCTGCAGGGACGGTACGGGCCGTGCTGCCGGGCGCGCCTCGGGCGATCGATGCAGATCGCTGGATCGGGCCGTGAGGATTTCTACCCATCTGTGACGTGCGGGCTGTCGATTTGGGCGAGTTCGTTCGTCGTTGGGGTAGGCCGGCAGAACGCCCGCCCCGCGACGTCGCTGGCGCCGCGGAACAAGGTTTCCGGAGGTCGATCCCATGGCAAACAACTACCTGCTCGTCTACCACGGTGGCGAGATGCCCGAGACACCCGAGGAGGGTGCCAGGGTCCTCGCGGCCTGGAACGACTGGTTCGCGACGCTCGGCGATGCCCTCGTCGACGGTGGCAACCCCGTCACCCAGGTCAAGACGATCGGCAACAACGGCACCGTCAACGATGGCGCCCTCAACCCGGCGAGCGGCTACAGCATTGTCAAGGCCGATAGCCTCGATGCCGCCGTGGCACTGGCCAAGGGCTGCCCGATTCTGAACGGCGGGAGCGGCAGCATCGAGGTCGGCGAAACGATCACGATGTAGCAGGGCGTTCCCTGAAAGTGCTGAAGCCCCGGCCGCGCCGGGGCTTTCCATGTGTGCGAGCGTCTGCCGGGTCCTGGCGGACGGAGGCCCTGGTCCGAACGATCAGCGAAGCTCCACAACGCGGGCGGCCAGCTCACGAACACGGTCGTGCGGCAGCGCGTGTGCTACGACGCCACCGCAGCCGGTCATGGTCTCAGCCGCAAACAACGCGTTGGCGATGGCCTCCTCGGTGGCGTCGACTGCCGCGACGTAGAGCGCGGAGAGGGCGACCGGATCGACCGTCTCACGGGCCGTGGTGCCAGTCGCGAACGCGATTGTCAGATCGCCAGACCAGACTTCGCCGACGCCACCGCCCCGCCCGATCCCGAGAGCCGCCGGGGCGGCGAGCGCTGCGCACTGATGGGGCAGGAGCGGTGCGTCCGTGGCCACCACCGTGATGATCGAGCCGGCGCCGGCCGGTCCGGTCGCGGGCTCGTTCCCGGGCACCCCGGTTGCCCCGGGTGCCCCGGTCGCCCCGGGCAGCGGAACCTCGTCCGCCCCGACGATGCGGCCCACAGGTATCCCGTCGAGACGCAATCGGTCGCGCTGACCGTGGTTGGCCTGCACGAGCACCCCGACGGTGTACGAGCCTTCATCTTCGCTCAGAAGCCGCGACGACGTGCCGATCCCGCCCTTGAACCCGAACGCGATCATGCCGGTCCCGCTGCCCACAGCGCCTTCGGCCACGGGCCCGTCCGCCGCCGCGTCGAGTGCCCCCCAGACATGTTCGCGCGTGACGTGTTGGCCGTTGATGTCGTTGAGCCGGCCATCCCAGGTCTCGGCAACGACCGGCAGCGACCACCAGTCCGCATCGGGGGGACGAGACCGCGCCTCGAAGGCAACCAAGGCGTCTCGAACAACCCCGACGCTGTGGGTGTTCGTCAGCCCGATTGGCGTGCCGAGCAGGCCGGCTTCCTCGATCCAGTGACTGCCGGTCATCTCGCCGTTCCCGTTGAGGCGGTGAATGCCAGCGGTCACCGGCTCCTCCCAGAGCCGCCGCGTGTGGGGGAGCACGACGGTCACCCCGGTCCGGATCGGACCCCTCCCCACGACCCGCGGGCCCTCGCCGGCGACAAGCGTGACGTGGCCAACGGCGACGCCCTCCACGTCGGTTATCGCGTTGAGCCGTCCCGGAATGCCCGATCCTCCGAACAGGCCCGCATCGCGTGCCCGCATCAGATCGACACCGTCGTCGGATCGACAACGGCCTCCGGGCACGCGGGGCCGCTGTGCGCGGCCTCCGGCCGGCCCTTGGTCACGTGCCTGATCCCTTCCCCGTGGCGACGCCTGCGTGATCGGTCGCGTCCCCCACCCACACGTTGTCATGCTCCCGGTAGAAGGCGTCGACCTGGTCCTGTCCGGGACGTCCTTCGACCGCCCACCGGGCGAGGCCTTCGAAATAGCGTTCGCGGGGCGCACCTGGCGCGAAGTGGATGAGCATTGACGCGGGCGCTCCCGATTCGTTGCGGAAGCCGTGAATGCCGCCGGCCGGAACGTGGACGAAATCGCCTGGCTGCGCCTCGATCCACTCCCTGCCGTCATAGATACGGACCGATCCGAGCAGGACGTAGAAGGACTCCGCCAACGTGCGATGGAAGTGCGGTCCGGGTCCGGACGGTTCCGCGGACATGTTCCAGCGATACAGACCGAAGAGCCCGCCCGTGGTGGCACCCGTGGCGAGGTAGTCCCCTGTCGTGCCGTTGCCGTAGCTGATGTCGGCGGGCATCGACGACCGACGCAGGGTCGCGCTCGCCTCGCCGGCCTCACCAAGGTAGCGTGCTTCGGGGTAGCTCATGTCCGGTCCTCCGTTCGCTCATCGTTGCCGCCATCATGCGGAGCGAGCGTATCCTGTCGAGCCATCGCCACGTCTACGGAGCGGTCCCGACCCAGCCGAGGCTACGTTCGACGCCCTTGTGCCAACGGGCGATCCCGCCGGATCGTGTGGCCTCGTCCATCGATGGTTCCCAGCGCCGGTCCGCGCGGTCCATCGTCCGGAGCTCGTCGAGCCCTTCCCAGAACCCGACGGCCA
>JBKKCW010000325.1:0-4085 GCA_046712485.1 Candidatus Limnocylindrales bacterium | reverse complement strand
CGCGGGACGGCCGGCTCCTCCGCCGTCCCGCGCATCCCACGCCCCGCACCAACGTCATCGCCACGCGACGCGAATGGCTCGCGCGCGGATGGGAGGCAGATCGTGAGCGTCGGTTTCGGGCTCCTTGGATCCGGTTTCATGGCGCACACCTACGCCCAAAGCCTGGCCAAGCACGTCCCGAACGCCCACCTCGCAGCGGTCGCCCTCGGCAGCCGGGCGCCGGCGCTCGCCGAGGAATACGGCGTGGCGGTGGAGCCCTCCACGGAGGCTCTACTGGCGCGCGACGACGTCGCCGGCGTGATCATCGCCACGCCCCATTCGACCCACCTCCCCTTGACCCTGGCCGCGGCCGGGGCTCGCCGGCACGTCTATCTCGAGAAGCCGATGGCCGTCACGCTCCCCGACTGCGACCGGATGATCGAGGCGTGTAGCCGGGCCGGTGTCCTGCTCACCGTGAACCATGTGACCCGGTACCGCCGGTCTCCGCGCACGGCCAAGGGCCTGCTGCGCGACGGCTCGATCGGCGACCTGCGCATGGTCCGCGTCCTGAGCTCCGTCATCGGCTACCTGCCCGACGATCACGGCTGGGCCAAGAACCCCGAGGAAGGTGGCGCCTGGCTCGACATGGGCGTCCACATGTTCGATGCCTTGCGGTTCTTCACCGATTCGGAGGTCGAGGTGATCTTCGCGAGCGTCCGGGACTTCGGCGGGCTGGAGCACCAGCGCCGGAGCGCCATGGCCGAGGTGGTCATGCGCAGCGGCGTGCTGGCGCAGCTCCTGGTGAGCATGGAGATGCCGGCACCGGGTCTCGGCTCCCAGAGCCAGTGGACCCTGGTAGGCAGCGACGGGATCATCGAGTCCGATTCGTACGGCAAGGTCCGGCTCGGTCGGGGCGACGACTGGGAGCTGGCCTATGAGATGCCACCGTTCGCGCTGAATGCCGACGTCTACAGCCCGGTGCGGCTCGAGGCCTTTGCGGCACAGGTCGAGGGGTTCGCTGCCGCCATCGAAGCTGGCGGCGCCCCGGGGATGGCCGGCGAGGACGGCCGCGCGGCTGTCGAGCTCGTGGAGGCCGCTCAGCGTTCGTCATCGACGGGCCAGGCCGTGCGCCTGCCACTGGCCGGCTGACCGCCGCTTCCCGACCATCACCGTGCGCATCGTCGGCCGTTCCACGCTGAACCCAGCCGAACCCGGGACGCCCCGCGCGGCGGCGACGTTCCCGACCTTCACCGCGCTGGCCGACGGGGGCCTGCTCGCGAGCTACAGCATCGGTTCGACCAAGGACAGCGACGACCTGACGGTCGAGCTGCGCCGGTCGAGTGATGGCGGCACGACCTGGGACGCACCTGCCAAGCCGTTCGAGACGACGATGTTCGGCCGACGCGGGTCGCTCAAGTTCGCACCGATCACCCAGCTCGACGGGGATCACCTGATGATCGTCGTGCTCTGGATCGACCGCGACGCGTTCCCCGGGCAGCCGCTGTTCAACCCGGAGACCGAGGGCTGCCTCCCGATGGCGATCCTCGTCGCCGACTCGTTCGATGCTGGGGCGAGGTGGACCCCGTTTCGAGCGGTTCCGATGCCGCCGGACGTGGGGCCGCCCAGCCTGACCACCGGCATCCTCCGGTTCCCGAGCGGACGGCTCCTGTTGAGCGTCGAGACCAACAAGACCTACCTGGACGCATCGCCGTGGTTCCAGCGCGTCGTCCACCTCTGGTCGGACGACGATGGGGCCACCTGGTCGGCGCCGCTCACCGTGGTCGCCGATCCGGACGGACGGATCGCGAATTGGGATCAGCGCGGGGCCGTGACACAGGACGGCCGTCTCGTCAGCTTTGGCTGGATCTACGACTTCGAGGCGGTCGCCTACCGAAACATCAGGCGCCGGATCAGCCTGGACGAGGGTCGGTCGTTCGGCGAGCCGACGGACCTCGGCTTTGCCGACCAGCCGGGCCACCCGGCACTCCTCCCCGATGGGCGCGTCGTGCTCGCGTGGGTCGATCGGTTTGGCACGAAATCGATCCGCGCTCGGGTAGCTGCGTCCATTGACGCAGCTTTCGGTCCGGACAGCGAGATCATCCTGTTCGATGCGAAGGCGGAAGATCGTGATGTGGCGAGTGCAGGCATGTCGGGCGCGACGACCGGGGACGCGCTCGTCGACATGCAGGCGTGGTCGTACGGGTTGTGCCACGCGGATACGCTGCCCGATGGCGACGTCGGCGTCGTCCACTATGCGCCGGGCGCCGCCGGCGGGATCGAGGTCCGCTGGGTCCGCCTGGCCATTGATGACTGACCGAAGCCGGAGGGAGACATGACCAATGAGGCCGACCCGCTGGCGAACGCCACGCTGGCGGAGATGGAGTCGTTCGCCGCCGCCCTCCTGCCCACGTATGCCCTCGACTATTACGGGTCGGGCGCTCGCGACGAGCAGACGTACCGAGGCAACCAGGCGGCATGGGGTCGTTGGTGGCTGCTCCCGCGGATGCTCAACGACGTCTCGAAGGTCTCGCTGGCGACGACGGTCCTCGGCCATCCAATCGCGCTGCCGATCATGGTTGCGCCGATGGCGTCACAACGGCTGGCGCATCCCGATGGCGAGCTTGCGACGGCGAAGGCGGCCACCGCCGCGGGCACGATCATGGTCGTCTCCACGAGCACGATGGTCCCGATCGAGGAGATCGGCGCGGTCCCCGGGGTCGCCTTCTGGTTCCAGGTCTACCCGTTTCCCGACTTCGAAGAGACCGCAGCCATGATCGATCGTGCTGTCGCTGCCGGGGCGATGGCGGTCTGCCTCACTGTGGACGTGGCCAGCCACATCGATCCCAAACGCCGACCTCGCGGCGGTCTGGTCACTCCCGCCTGGGTCAAGTACCCGATGCACCCTGCCCACGCCGAGGACACCCTCGCGGCGCTCGACTGGTCGTATCTCGAGCGGCTGCGGGCACGGGTCACCGTCCCCATCGTGCTCAAGGGTATCCTCCATCCGACCGACGCGCTGGCGGCTGCCGATGTGGGGATCCCAGCGGTCGTCGTGAGCAACCACGGCGGGCGGACCCTGGACGGGGCCATCACGACCGCCGAGATCCTTCCCGAGATCGCCGACGCGGTCGGCGATCGCATCGAGCTGCTGGTAGACGGCGGGATCCGGCGCGGCGTCGACGTCATCCGTGCCCTGGCCCTCGGGGCGCGCGCTGTGCTCATCGGGCGGCCATTCCTCTGGGGCCTCGCCATCGCCGGTCAGGCCGGGCAGGCGCGTGTCTTCGCGACGCTGCGCGACGAGCTCGAGCAGGACGCCCGCCACTGCGGTCTCGCCGACGTGACCAAGGCACCCCGCGACCTCGTCCGAATCAGCCGCCTCGGGCTCTGAGCGTGCGCATCACGGAGGTCCGGGCCGAGACGTTGTCGATCGGCCCGACCCTCGTCCGCGTGCTGACCGACGAAGGGATCGAGGGACTCTCGGAGGTCGGCTGGCACGATCCCCAGATCTTCGGTGGCCACCTGGACCGTGTGCTGCGGCCGCAGCTCATCGGCGCCGACCCGCTGCAACCCGGCCGGATCTGGGAGCGACTGGTCAGCGGTACCCGCGAGCTGCCCTACCCGACGACGAGCGCGTTCGCCGGCGTCATCGATATCGCGCTCTGGGACATCGTCGGCAAACACACTGGCCAGTCGATCTCCGCGCTGCTCGGTGGTGCGGCGCGGACCGACATCGGGTTGTACTGGAGCGTCGGGGCGGGCTTCGACAAGGCGCCGGACCAGATGGTCGCCCACGTCTTGCGTGGCCGCGATCAGGGCTTCGCCGCGTTCAAGATCCGCATGGACTGGGGTCCGCTCCACCCGGACATCGACCCGGCCAAGGACATCGAGATGGCGCGTCGGTGCCGCGAGGCGCTCGGGCCCGACGTCTGGATTGGGTTCGATGCCAACCGCGGGTATTCGGTCGGGACGGCGATCCGCGTGGGCCGGGAGCTCGAAGCCCTCGGCTACGCGCATTTCGAGGAGCCACTCCCCGAGCATGACCTGGCGGGGTTACGCGAGGTCTGCCGAACGCTGGACATCCCGGTGTCGACCGGCGAGCAGCTCAA